>NZ_CAMHZL010000001.1:0-300000 GCF_946190155.1 Streptococcus mitis | reverse complement strand
ACTATGTTAGAGGACAAGTAACAGTGGCTATTATTGTAGCAGTAATGTTTATCATATTCTTCAAGATTATCGGTCTACGCTATGCAGTTACGTTGGGGGTCACTGCTGGTATTTTAAATCTGGTTCCTTATTTGGGTAGCTTCTTAGCCATGCTTCCTGCCCTAGTATTGGGCTTGATTGCTGGGCCAGTCATGCTTTTAAAAGTAGTGATTGTCTTTATAGTAGAACAAACTATTGAAGGCCGTTTTGTCTCTCCATTGATTTTGGGAAGTCAATTAAACATCCATCCCATTAATGTTCTCTTTGTTTTGTTGACTTCAGGATCCATGTTTGGTATCTGGGGAGTTTTACTCGGTATTCCGGTTTATGCTTCTGCTAAAGTTGTCATTTCAGCCATTTTTGAATGGTATAAGGTAGTCAGTGGCCTATATGAACTAGAAGGAGAGGAAGTCAAGAGTGAACAATAGTCAACAGATGTTACAGGCTTTGGAAGAGCAAGATTTAGTTAAGGCAGAACATTATTTCGTCAAAGCTTTAGAAAATGATCCAAGTGACCTTCTGTATGAGTTAGCTACTTATCTTGAAGGGATTGGTTTTTATCCTCAGGCTAAGGAGATTTACCTAAAAATCGTAGAGAACTTTCCAGAGGTTCATCTTAATCTGGCAGCTATTGCTAGCGAGGATGGTCAAATCGAAGAAGCCTTTGCTTATCTTGAGGAAATCCAAGCTGACAGTGACTGGTATGTTTCAGCTTTGGTACTTAAAGCAGACCTTTACCAGCTGGAAGGTTTGACAGATGTAGCGCGTGAGAAACTGCTGGAGGCTTTGACCTACTCAGAGGATCCTCTCTTGATATTGGGCTTAGCAGAGTTGGATAGTGAGTTGGAAAATTACCAAGAAGCTATTCAAGGCTATGCCCAGTTAGATAATCGTACTATTTATGAGCAAACAGGCATTTCTACCTATCAACGAATTGGTTTTGCCTATGCACAGTTAGGGAAATTTGAAACGGCTACAAAGTTTTTAGAAAAAGCCCTGGAGTTAGAATACGATGACCTAACAGCTTTTGAGTTGGCCAGTCTTTACTTTGATCAAGAAGAATACCAAAAAGCTGTCCTCTATTTTAAGCAGCTTGATACCATTTCACCTGACTTTGAAGGATATGAGTATGGTTACAGTCAGGCCTTACATAAGGAACATCAAGTTCAAGAAGCCTTGCGTATCGCTAAGCAAGGCTTGGAGAAAAATCCTTTTGAAACTCGCCTCTTGCTAGCTGCTTCACAATTTTCTTATGAATTGCATGATGCTAGTGGTGCAGAAAACTACCTCCTTACTGCTAAAGCAAACGCTGAGGATACAGAAGAAATTTTACTCCGTTTAGCAACTATTTATCTAGAACAGGAACGTTATGAGGACATTCTAGACTTACAAAGTGATGAGCTAGAAAATCTTTTGACCAAGTGGATGATTGCTCGTTCTTATCAAGAGATGGACGATTTGGATACTGCCTATGAGCTTTACAAAGAGTTGGCAGGAGATTTGAAAGACAATCCCGAATTTCTGGAACACTATATCTATCTCTTGCGTGAATTGGGCTACTTTGAGGAAGCAAAAGTCAATGCTCAAACTTACTTAAAACTGGTTCCAGATGATGTGCAAATGCAAGAACTATTTGAGAGATTGTAAGGATATATTTTAAAAACTGTATCTAATCATTTTTGATAATAAAATCTACAGGCTATTTTATCTATTGTATGATGAGAGTATATTTGCGTTGTTGTGTTTGTGTTCGAGTTTCCAATATAAGACATAAGAAGTGAGATAAGTAATATTTTTAAAAGTACAATCTTAGACTTTATAGTAAAAGAAAAAGTTCTCATTTCATAAGTGACAGATTGAATAGAAAGCCCTTAGACTAAAAGTTTCTAAGGGTTTTTCTTTGTGTGAAATTGTAAAATAGGGGTAAGAAAAGTTGTGAGATGTTTGCCATGTTTCATAAAAAAATGAGACTACGATTGCAATCATGTTGATTATTACACGCTAGAGGAACTCGTTCCGCAAGACTATATTCTTCGTCAGGTTGAGTAAGTTCTCGATTTTCCTTCATCTATGATTGAATCGTATCCAATAACCACAAATATACTTACCAAGTGTTAGATAATCAAGCTAAGTTTATAAGTGAGCAACTGGAAGTTAAGATTGACTTAGATCGGAAAAAGCAAGGAAAACAGGGAAGGAAAGTTTTTTGTTTTGCATTGAAAAGTATTTTGTAGAGGGTTCAATTTATTTTAAGGATAGGAGATCTGGAGAAATAAAAAAGACAAACACTAGAATAATGTTTGTCTTCGGTATGGAGTTCTCATTAAATGAGAACCTAGTTACAATTAGTTTTTAGAAGCAGCTTGGAATTCTGGGTTTTTCCATGCTTCGTCAATAATAGCTTGTAATTCATTTGCAGATGCTTGCATTTTTTGAGTTTCTGCGTCGTTCAATGGGATATTTACTGGACGAACAATACCATGTGCACCTACAACAGCTGGTTGCCCGATAAAGACGTTTTTAACTCCGTATTGACCTTCTTGGAATACTGAAAGGGGAAGTACTGCGTTTTCATCGTCAAGGATTGCTTTAGTAATACGAGCAAGGGCTACTGCGATACCGTAGTATGTTGCACCTTTTTTGTTGATGATTGTGTAAGCTGCATCACGAACACCTTCGAACAATTCAATCAATTCAGCTTCTTGAACATTTTGAGTGTCTTTAAGGAATTCTTCAAGGTTTACACCAGCGATGTTAGCGTGTGACCAAACAGCGAACTCAGAGTCACCGTGTTCACCCATGATGTAGGCGTGCACTGAACGAGCATCAACATCCAATTTTTCAGCAAGTGCTTGACGGAAACGAGCTGAGTCAAGTGAAGTTCCTGAACCGATAACTCGTTCTTTAGGGAAACCAGAGAATTTCCAAGTTGAGTAAGTCAAGACGTCAACTGGGTTAGCAGCAACAAGGAAGATACCTTTGAAACCTGATTCAACAACTTGAGTTACGATTGATTTGTTGATAGCAAGGTTTTTACCTACAAGGTCAAGACGAGTTTCACCTGGTTTTTGAGGCGCACCTGCAGTGATTACAACAAGGTCAGCGTCTGCACAGTCAGAGTATTGAGCTGCATAGATTTTTTTAGGTGAAGTGAAGGCAAGGGCGTGACTAAGGTCAAGCGCGTCACCAACAGCTTTTTCATGCAATTGTGGAATTTCGATAATTCCAAGCTCTTGTGCAATTCCTTGGTTAACAAGTGCAAAAGCGTAAGAAGAACCTACAGCACCATCACCGACAAGGATAACTTTTTTGTGTTGTTTAGTTGAAGTCATTATTCTAAACATCTCCTTAATTTTATTCAGGGATTTCCCCAGTTATTTCAATTTTATCACTTTTAAAAAGCTTTGTCACGGATATGCATTTCAGTTCTTGATGTAAACGTTTTAGTGGTTTTAGATACCTGAAATATAGCGGACATTATGGTATAATATAGTTAACTACTAATAGTGAAATGAGGCATTTATTAATGCAGGATAAAAATTTAGTGAATGTCAATCTGACAAAGGAGATGAAGACGAGCTTTATCGACTACGCCATGAGTGTTATCGTAGCGCGGGCTCTTCCTGATGTTCGAGATGGCTTGAAACCTGTTCACCGTCGAATTCTCTACGGAATGAATGAATTGGGTGTTGCTCCAGACAAACCTCATAAAAAATCTGCTCGTATTACAGGGGATGTCATGGGTAAATATCACCCACACGGGGATTCCTCTATCTATGAAGCCATGGTTCGTATGGCTCAATGGTGGAGCTATCGTTACATGCTTGTAGATGGTCATGGGAACTTTGGTTCCATGGATGGTGATGGTGCTGCCGCCCAGCGTTATACTGAGGCACGTATGAGCAAGATTGCTCTGGAGATGCTTCGTGATATCAATAAAAATACGGTTGATTTCGTTGATAACTATGATGCCAATGAACGTGAACCTTTAGTCCTTCCAGCTCGTTTTCCAAATCTTTTAGTTAATGGAGCTACTGGTATCGCTGTCGGGATGGCAACCAATATTCCACCTCATAACTTGGGTGAAACTATTGATGCTGTGAAGTTGGTCATGGACAATCCTGAAGTGACCACTAAGGATTTGATGGAAGTCTTGCCTGGGCCAGATTTTCCAACTGGTGCCCTGGTTATGGGGAAATCAGGCATTCATAAGGCTTACGAAACTGGTAAAGGTTCTATTGTTCTTCGTTCTCGTACTGAAATTGAAGAAACTAAGACTGGCCGTGAGCGTATTGTTGTAACAGAATTTCCTTATATGGTCAATAAAACAAAGGTGCATGAGCATATTGTTCGTTTGGTTCAGGAAAAACGCATTGAGGGCATCACAGCAGTCCGTGATGAGTCAAACCGTGAAGGAGTTCGTTTCGTAATAGAGGTCAAACGGGATGCATCCGCAAATGTTATCCTCAATAACCTCTTCAAGATGACCCAGATGCAAACCAACTTTGGTTTTAATATGCTTGCTATCCAAAATGGGGTGCCGAAGATTTTGTCTCTTCGTCAGATTTTGGATGCTTATATCGAGCACCAAAAAGAAGTGGTTGTTCGTCGTACTCGTTTTGATAAGGAAAAAGCAGAAGCGCGTGCTCATATCTTGGAAGGTCTCTTAATTGCACTAGACCATATCGACGAAGTGATTCGTATCATCCGTGCTAGTGAAACGGATGCGGAAGCACAAGCTGAGTTGATGAGCAAATTTAAGCTTTCTGAACGTCAAAGTCAAGCCATCCTTGATATGCGCCTTCGTCGTTTGACAGGTTTGGAACGTGATAAGATTCAGTCTGAGTATGATGATCTCTTGGCTTTGATTGCCGATTTAGCAGATATTCTTGCTAAGCCTGAACGTGTTTCTCAAATCATTAAAGATGAATTAGACGAAGTTAAGCGTAAGTTTGGCGACCAACGTCGTACTGAATTAATGGTTGGTGAAGTCTTGAGTCTTGAAGATGAAGATTTGATTGAAGAATCAGATGTCTTAATCACTCTTTCTAACAAGGGTTACATCAAACGTCTGGACCAAGGCGAATTTACTGCTCAAAAACGTGGGGGGCGCGGTGTTCAAGGTACAGGTGTTAAGGATGACGATTTTGTTCGTGAGTTAGTATCAACTAGCACGCATGATCATTTGCTCTTCTTTACAAATAAAGGACGTGTCTATCGCCTGAAAGGCTATGAAATTCCTGAGTATGGCCGTACTGCTAAGGGATTACCAATAGTTAATCTTTTGAAATTGGATGAAGGCGAAAGTATTCAGACTATCATCAATGTTGAGTCTGAACGCAGTGATGATGCTTATCTCTTCTTCACAACTCGTCATGGTATTGTGAAGAGAACCAGCGTTAAGGAATTTGCTAACATTCGTCAAAATGGACTTAAAGCACTGAACCTTAAAGATGAAGATGAACTGATTAATGTCTTGTTGACGGAAGAAGATACGGACATTATCATTGGTACCAAGTTTGGTTATGCAGTTCGATTTAATCAATCAGCCGTTCGTGGAATGAGTCGTATCGCTACGGGTGTGAAAGGTGTTAATCTCCGTGATGGGGACACAGTTGTTGGTGCTAGTGTGATTACAGACCAGGACGAGGTTCTTATCATCACTGAAAAAGGATTTGGTAAGCGCACCGTTGCGACTGAATATCCAACAAAAGGTCGTGGTGGTAAAGGGATGCAAACTGCTAAAATTACTGAAAAGAATGGTTCCCTTGCTGGTCTTATGACAGTTAAAGGCGATGAAGATTTGATGATTATCACTGATACAGGTGTCATGATTCGAACCAACGTTGCCAATATTTCACAAACAGGTCGCTCAACTATGGGAGTTAAAGTGATGCGCCTGGACCAAGATGCTAAAATTGTAACCTTTACTACGGTTACAGCGGCAGAAAAAGAAGAAGTTGGGGCAGAAAACGAAACAGAAGGTGAAGCATAATGTCTCATAAAAAGAATAATAAGAAAATCAAACGAAAAAATCTGCTGACAAATATCTTGGCTGTATTTCTCATACTGATCTCTATTGCTTTAATTTTTAATGCAAAGATTCGTGATGCATTTATTGCTTGGAATAGTAATAAATACCAAGTTAGTCAAGTATCAAAAGAAAAAATAGAAGAAAATCAGGACACAGAGGGAAATTTTGATTTTGATTCAGTGAAAGCTATTTCCTCTGAAGCTGTTTTAGCCTCTCAATGGGATAATCAAAAATTACCTGTTATCGGAGGAATTGCAATACCTGAACTTGAAATTAATTTACCTATCTTTAAGGGAATTGCAAATGTTAATCTTTTATATGGTGCGGGTACCATGAAGCGTGACCAAGAAATGGGTAAAGGGAATTATTCATTAGCCAGCCATCATATTTTCACAGGTGATAATGCTAGTCAGATGCTTTTTTCTCCACTAGATCGTGCAAAAAAAGGGATGAAAATTCACTTGACAGATAAAAATAAAGTGTATACCTATGAAATTAGTGAAGTGAAACGCGTTACACCAGATAGAGTAGATGAAATTGATGACCGAACTGGTGTTGATGAAATTACTTTAGTAACTTGTGAGGATGCAGCAGCTACTGAGCGGATCATTGTAAAGGGTGATTTGAAAGAAACAAAAGATTATTCACAAACATCTGACGAAATTTTGACAGCCTTCAATCAACCATATAAACAATTTTATTAGTTCTAAAAGAATCAGTGAAGATTAAGTTTCATTGATTCTTTTAATATTTTCATAAAATAAACTTTTATGAAATACAGAAAACGTTTCCTAAAACCGAAAGTTTGTGATATAATTATCAGGTAAAAAATTTTTAGGAGTTTATTATGGTTTCTTCAGAATTTATTTCAAAGATTGAATTTGCTTGTAAGAAGAAGGAAAGTCTTTATAACCAAAGCAAATTTAAGTATGCAATTCGTTCTATGTTCGCAGGTGCTTTTTTAACCTTCAGTACAGCTGCTGGTGCAGTTGGGGCTGACTTGATTAATAAAATCGCGCCAGGTAGTGGGCGCTTCCTCTTCCCATTTGTTTTCGCTTGGGGATTGGCCTACATTGTTTTCTTGAATGCTGAGTTGGTAACATCAAACATGATGTTTTTGACTGCTGGTAGTTTCTTGAAAAAAATCTCTTGGAGAAAAACAGCTGAGATTTTACTATACTGTACCTTGTTCAACCTTATTGGAGCACTAATAGCAGGTTGGGGCTTTGCTCACTCAGCAGCCTATGCACATCTGACTCACGATAGTTTCATCTCAGGGGTTGTTGAGATGAAGTTAGGCCGTTCAAATGAATTAATCTTGCTTGAGGCGATTTTGGCAAATATTTTCGTAAATATTGCGATTCTTTCATTTGTTTTGGTCAAAGATGGCGGCGCTAAACTATGGCTCGTTTTATCAGCAATTTACATGTTTGTATTCTTAACAAACGAGCACATCGCTGCGAACTTTGCTTCTTTCGCGATTGTAAAATTCAGTGTTGCTGCGGATTCAATTGCTAACTTTGGTGTTGGAAATATGCTTCGTCACTGGGGTGTAACCTTCATTGGAAACTTTATCGGAGGAGGCCTCTTGATGGGTCTTCCGTATGCCTTCCTCAATAAAAATGAAGATACTTATGTAGATTAAGAAAATGAGCACGATTAAGTCGTGCTTTTTTCGTTTTTAAAATAGGGTAATAGCTATTTCTTATATCAAAATATAGAAAACTGATATTTGTAAACTATACCTTAAGGTGCTACAATATCCTTAATCAAACTATTTGGAGGTCGCCTTATGACTCGTGATTTTAAATTTGAAACTTTGCAACTACATGCTGGTCAAGTTGTGGATCCAGCTACCAAGTCTCGTGCAGTGCCAATTTATCAGACAACATCCTTTGTTTTTGATGACACGCAGGAAGGTGCCGATTTGTTTGCCTTGAGAAAGCCAGGTAATATCTATACTCGTATCACCAACCCTACAACAGCTGCCTTTGAAGAAAGAATCGCTGCTCTTGAAGGTGGTGTCGGAGCTCTTGCAACCGCATCAGGTATGGCCGCAGTGACTTATACGATTTTGGCGCTTGCCCATGCTGGTGATCATGTAGTAGCGGCATCAACTATTTACGGCGGGACTTTCAACCTCTTGAAAGAAACCCTTCCTCGTTATGGTATCACAACAACCTTTGTGGATGTGGATAATTTAGAGGAAGTGGAAGCAGCGATCAAAGACAATACCAAGCTTGTATTGATTGAAACCTTGGGCAATCCCTTGATTAACATTCCTGACTTGGAAAAATTGGCTGAGATTGCTCATAAACATCAGATTCCACTTGTTTCCGATAATACCTTTGCTACACCTTATTTGATTAACGTTTTTTCTCACGGTGTAGATATTGCCATTCACTCTGCGACTAAGTTTATCGGTGGACATGGTACGACTATTGGTGGAGTGATCGTTGATAGTGGTCGTTTTGACTGGGCAGCTTCAGGAAAATTCCCTCAATTTGTTGAGGAAGACCCAAGCTACCACAATTTGAGCTATACTCGTGATGTGGGTGCAGCAGCCTTTATTATCGCTGTTCGTGTTCAGTTGCTTCGTGATACAGGTGCAGCCTTGTCACCATTCAATGCCTTCTTGTTGCTACAAGGACTGGAAACCCTTTCTCTTCGTGTCGAACGTCATGTACAAAATGCAGAGAAAATTGTTGATTTCCTTGTCAACCATCCTAAGGTAGAAAAGGTCAACTATCCAAAACTAGCAGACAGTCCTTATCATGCCTTGGCTGAAAAATACTTGCCAAAAGGTGTGGGCTCAATCTTTACTTTCCATGTCAAAGGTGGGGAGGCAGAAGCACGTAAGGTAATTGATAATTTGGAAATCTTCTCTGACCTTGCTAATGTGGCAGATGCCAAGTCTCTTGTTGTCCATCCAGCTACAACCACTCACGGTCAGTTGTCAGAAAAAGACCTAGAAGCAGCAGGAGTTACACCAAACCAAATCCGCTTGTCGATCGGTCTTGAAAATGTAGAGGATTTGATTGAAGATTTGCGCTTGGCCTTGGAAAAAATTTAAAGAAAAAGAAGATAAACAGTGGGTTTAGACTCGCTGTTTTTGATTTTCCCTTAGGCATGATATAATGGTTACAGAAGTCTAGAAAGAGGAACGATATGAACGAAATCAAATGCCCTAACTGTGGGGAAGTCTTTACAGTAAATGAAAGTCAGTATGCTGAACTCTTGTCCCAAGTGAGAACGACAGAGTTTGATAAGGAATTGCACGATCGGATGAAGCAGGAACTGGCCTTGGCAGAGCAAAAGGCCATGAATGAACAACAGTCTAAACTAGCTCAAAAAGACCAAGAAATTGCGCAATTGCAGAGTCAAATCCAAAACTTTGATACAGAAAAAGAATTGGCCAAGAAAGAGGTTGAACAGACAAGCAATCAGGCCTTATTGGCTAAGGATAAGGAAGTACAGGCCTTGGAAAACCAATTGGCAACCTTGCGTTTGGAGCATGAAAATCAACTGCAAAAGACCCTTTCTGACCTAGAAAAAGAACGTGATCAGGTCAAAAATCAGCTCCTCTTGCAAGAAAAGGAAAATGAGTTATCTCTAGCTTCACTCAAGCAAAATTACGAAGCCCAGCTTAAAGCAGCCAGTGAACAGGTTGAATTCTATAAGAATTTCAAAGCCCAACAATCTACAAAAGCCATCGGGGAAAGTTTGGAACACTATGCAGAGAGTGAGTTTAACAAGGTCCGCAGTTTTGCCTTTCCAAATGCTTACTTTGAAAAGGATAACAAGGTTTCTGCGCGTGGGTCTAAGGGGGACTTTATCTTCCGTGAATGTGATGAAAATGGGGTCGAAATTATTTCCATCATGTTTGAAATGAAAAATGAAGCGGACGGAACAGAGAAGAAGCACAAGAATGCAGATTTTTACAAGGAATTGGACAAGGACCGTCGAGAGAAGAACTGTGAGTATGCCGTCTTGGTGACCATGCTTGAAGCTGATAACGACTACTTTAACACAGGGATTGTTGACGTCAGCCACGAGTATGAAAAGATGTATGTGGTTCGTCCTCAATTCTTTATCCAGTTGATTGGTCTCTTACGAAATGCGGCGCTTAATTCCCTAAAATATAAGCAGGAGTTGGCCTTGATTCGCGAACAAAATATCGACATTACACATTTTGAGGAAGACTTGGATGCCTTTAAACAGGCCTTTGCTAAGAACTATAATTCAGCTTCGACCAACTTTGGAAAAGCTATTGATGAAATCGACAAGGCCATCAAACGCATGGAAGAAGTTAAGAAATTCCTGACAACATCGGAAAACCAACTTCGTCTTGCAAACAACAAATTAGAAGATGTTTCCGTTAAAAAATTGACCCGTAAAAATCCAACAATGAAAGCGAAGTTTGAAGCGCTGAAGGGGGAGTAGCCTTAAATATGAAATAACTTTAAAATAGTCGTATGTCTACATTAAATATTTACAACTTTATGTTCAAGAAGCGCAGAAGTATTTAGAAAACACTGATATAAGTTCGTAACTTGTGTCACTTATGTTGATGTGCACAAACCGGATAATAAGATTATGCAACAGTTAAAATTACTAACGAGACGGGATTGTGGAAGGTATATCATGGAGAATAGGTTTAAAACTGGGGAAAGAGGTAGTTGCTACAGTTTTTGTTATTGGTACTTTAATTGATGGTGATACAGTTAGTGCATCGACATTTGGCTTTGGAGTCTTGATAGCGATTCTAGTAATTGCGATCGACTTCTTATATTTAAGTTCTACAATGGAGGATAATGGTGAAAGAGATATTAAATAACTATTCGTTGAAAATATCTAGATTTGAAATTCCCAAATTATATAATTTGACAAAAATAGTATACATTTGCTTAATTCCTATAGTTTGCCTATCATTTATAGGCATGGTTGTTGAATTATTTAAAGGTGGGGAAATGAATTTTATGAAATTCATTACTTATACGGTAGTATGTTTTGGGTTTGAGACATTGATTTCATTAAACAATAAACTGGTTAAATTAGCTGTAGATAATATCTTTTTGACAGATATTAATTTCGACAAGCACATAAGTTATTATCGTTATGTAGCTGAACACTCAGTCAAGTCTCAACAACTGTTTAATAATGCAAATTGTTTACTAGCTATTGCCCAAGCGACATACTACCAAGGAAAGTTTGAAGAAACACTTGATAATTTGGAACGAATAAATTTTGAGGGTAAAAATTTTAATAAGAAATTTGAAATCGAATTATCCACAATTTACTTTAAGATTCTTTCACTTATCCATGCTGATAGAGCAGAAGAAATTTCGAACCAAATCGATATGTTAGCTACATTAAAAGTTCGAACAAATTCTCAGGTTGCTAGGAAGACGAATGTAATAAACATAATAAAAGCTATAGAGGATATTGTTTTAAAGAAAAAATCAAACGACTTCTTTGACATTACTGAACCAGAAAATAAGCTATCCCGAATCATGTTTTCTTATTACGGAGCTCTCAATGCCCAGCTAAAAGGAAATGAAGCTCGTGCTCGTAGTTTGTTTGAAAGTATCGCTCATGAAAATCCAGAACTCTTTTATGTTCAGGAAGCGAAAAAATATTTAGAATTAGTGAAATGAGAATAATATATGAAATTAGTAAAAAAAATAGTAAGTAGGGCGACAGAAAACACTCTTCTACAACTTGATAGGACTATTCTAATTTGCTCAATTATTGGACTTGTTTTGGATGTGATGGCAGTATGCTTAGTATTTCAAAGCAATTTGGAAATATTGGGATTCATATTATTAGTTATTGTCTTTTTAGTTCTCGGCTTTGTATTTTATTTAAGATTTGTATCTAGAAAAGTTATTGATTTAGTGTTAAACGATTCTATTGATCTTAAGCTCTATGTAGACATGTTCAGAGTTCAATCAGAAAAATCTATTAAGCCCTTTAGAGCAACATATCGTGAGAATTACCAAATTATCCAAGGTCAAGTGGCTTATCTAAAAGGAGATTTTCAAGCTGCCAAGGAAAACATGTCCAAATATGATTTGAAGAAAATTTGGAAGAGATTCAGAAACCATGTGTTTTTAATATCAAACTTTGAACTATTAAAAGTTTCCATTCATCTTCAAGATGCGCAAGATATTGCTTTCTTTGAGGAACAATTGTCCAAGGCACCAGATCTTAAAGGAGGCAAAGCTAAACTTGTTGCTCAAGCCCAAGCCATAAAAGATATTGTATTCAATAAAGAAGCAAACGACTACTTTGACATTACTGAACCAGAAAGTAAGCTAGCTCGAATCATGTTTTCTTATTACGGCGCTCTCAATGCACAGCTAAAAGGAGATGAAGAGCGTGCCCGTAGTTTGTTTGAAAGTATAGCACATGAAAACTCAGAGCTTTTCCATGTTCAGGAAGCTAGGAAGTATTTAGAAAAATGAGCTGATATAGTTTTAAAATCTGTCTAAGATAGAATATGTTGATGTAAAGTGAAAAGGGAATTAGAAAGTAACAAATGAACGGTATTATCAACTTAAAAAAAGAAGCGGGGATGACCTCGCATGATGCGGTTTTTAAACTGCGTAAGATTTTGGGCACCAAGAAAATTGGTCATGGTGGGACCTTGGATCCGGATGTAGTAGGTGTTTTGCCCATTGCGGTTGGCAAGGCGACACGGATGGTCGAGTTTATGCAGGATGAGGGCAAGGTCTATGAGGGGGAGATTACTCTCGGTTATTCCACGACAACTGAGGATGCCAGTGGGGAAGTGGTCGCTAAGACACCAGTTTTGTCACCCTTGGATGAAACCATTGTCGATGAAGCCATTGCTAGCTTGACTGGGCCTATTACTCAGATTCCGCCTATGTATTCGGCAGTCAAGGTCAATGGTCGCAAGCTTTATGAGTATGCGCGTGCTGGTCAGGAAGTAGAGCGTCCAGAACGTCAGGTGACCATTTATCAATTTGCGCGAACAAGTCCGATTTCTTATGAGGGTCATCTTGCACGCTTTACTTTCCGGGTGAAATGCAGCAAGGGAACTTATATCCGTACCTTGTCAGTTGATTTAGGAGAGAAGCTTGGTTACGCAGCTCATATGTCATACCTGACACGGACTAGTGCAGCAGGTTTACAGTTAGAAGATGCTCTTACCTTGGAAGAAATTGCTGGAAAAGTGGAGGCTGGCCAATTGGACTTTCTCCATCCTTTAGAGATTGGGACAGGGGATCTTGTCAAAGTTTTCTTAACCCAAGAACAGGCTACAGAAGTACGCTTTGGTCGTTTTATAGAGCTCGACCAAACAGAGCAAGAATTAGCTGCCTTTGAAGGCGATACATTGCTAGCCATTCTAGAAAAACGGGATAATCTCTACAAGCCAAGGAAGGTTTTTAGCTAGTCTAATTGGGGTGTAGGAATTGGAATTGTTTCCCCTAGATTATCCAAACCAGACTATAAATTTTGCTAAAAATGTGGTAGAATAGACGACGGATAAAAAAACGGAGGATAGCATGCAAAATAGACCAATCATTATCGGAGTGACAGGTGGTTCTGGTGGTGGTAAGACCAGTGTTTCAAGAGCCATTTTATCGCATTTTCCTGATGAAAAGATTTCCATGATTGAGCACGATTCATACTATAAGGATCAGTCTCACTTGACCTTTGAAGAGCGTGTCAAAACCAACTATGACCATCCTTTTGCCTTTGATACAGACTTGATGATTGAGCAGATTAAGGAATTGTTGGCAGGGCGTCCAGTGGACATCCCGACTTATGACTATACTGAGCATACACGAAGCAGCAAGACCTATCGTCAGGAGCCTCAAGATGTCTTTATCGTTGAGGGGATTTTGGTCTTGGAGGACAAGCGCCTGCGCGATTTGATGGATATCAAGATTTTTGTGGATACGGATGACGACGTGCGCATTATTCGTCGGATCAAGCGAGATATGGAAGAACGTGGCCGTAGCCTTGATAGCGTCATTGACCAGTACTTAGGTGTGGTTAAACCTATGTATCACCAGTTTATCGAACCAACCAAGCGTTATGCCGATATCGTCATTCCTGAGGGAGTCAGCAATACAGTGGCTATCGACCTGTTGACGACCAAGATTGAAAAGATTTTGGAAGAAGCTCGAAACAGCAAATAATCATACGTGGAGGCCTTGCCTCCTTTTTTTATTTTTCCCTTATAATGGTACATAAATGGAGATTTTTAGGCATATTTTTGGTATAATAATACCCATGAAAGAGCAAGAAAATGAATAGTAGGTGGAGATGGAAAAGTATTTATCGGTAACAACTTTGACCAAGTATCTGAAAATGAAATTCGATAAAGACCCTTATTTGGAACGGGTCTATTTAACTGGTCAAGTTTCCAATTTTCGTAAACGACCTACTCACCAATATTTCTCCCTAAAAGATGACCACGCAGTTATTCAAGCGACCATCTGGTCTGGGATTTATCAGAAATTAGGTTTCGACCTGGAAGAAGGGATGAAGATCAATGTGATTGGGCGTGTGCAGGTCTATGAACCGAGCGGTAGCTACTCCATCATCATTGAAAAGGCTGAGCCTGACGGGGTTGGGGCGCTCGCGATTCAGTTTGAACAACTCAAGAAAAAATTGACAGAAGAAGGCCTGTTTCAAGAGAGGTTCAAGCAACCTCTGCCCCAATTTTCTAAGAGAATTGGTGTAGTAACCAGTCGCAGTGGAGCCGTTATTCGAGATATTATCACGACCGTCAGCAGGCGATTTCCAGGTGTCGACATTCTTCTCTATCCGACCAAGGTTCAAGGTGATGGAGCGGCAGAAGAAATTGCTCGAAATATTGCGCGTGCTAATCAACGAGACGATTTGGATTTGCTGATTATTGGTCGTGGTGGAGGTTCTATCGAGGATCTTTGGGCCTTTAACGAAGAAATTGTGGTACGATCGATTTTTGAATCTCGTTTACCAGTTATCTCTAGTGTGGGGCATGAGACGGATGTGACCTTGGCGGATTTTGTGGCAGATCGACGAGCTGCAACGCCAACGGCGGCAGCTGAACTAGCAACACCTGTGACCAAGTTGGATGTATTAGCTCATTTGCAAAATCAGGAAAAACGGATGGCTACGGCAGTCCGAAATGTCCTATCTAAGAAACAAGAAGCTTTGAAAAAATGCAGTCAGTCTGTTATCTTTAGACAGCCAGAGCGTTTGTATGATGGCTATATGCAACGCTTGGATCAACTGCAACTGCGCTTAAAGCAAAGTTTGCGAACACAGATTTCCGATAACAAACAGCTAGTACAAGCAAGGACGCATCGACTGGTACAATTATCGCCTGTTACCAAAATTCAACGCTATCAGGACAGACTAGCTCAGTTGGACAAGCTCTTAGGTAGCCAAATGGCGCTGGTTTATGATGCCAAGGTTGCTGAAGTCAAGAGATTATCAGAAGCATTGCTGATGTTGGATACCAGTCGAATCGTGGCGCGTGGTTATGCTATTGTCAAAAAAGAAGAGTCAGTTGTGGATTCGGTTGAGAGTTTGAAGAAAAAAGACCAAGTGACGCTTTTGATGCGGGATGGTCAAGTAGAATTAGAGGTTAAAGATGTCAAAACAAAAGAAATTTGAGGAAAATCTAGCAGAACTAGAGACCATTGTCCAAAGTTTGGAAAATGGTGAAATTGCTCTGGAAGATGCGATTGCTGCCTTTCAAAAGGGTATGGTCTTGTCAAAAGAACTCCAAGCGACGCTGGACAAGGCTGAAAAGACCTTGGTTAAGGTCATGCAAGAAGACGGAACAGAAAGTGATTTTGAATGAAGAAGCAAGAAAAATTAGCTCTTGTCGAGTCAGCATTGGAAGATTTTTATGGAGACCAGCAGTTTGCCTCGAGCTTAAGAGAGTCTGTTCTCTATTCTATTCGTGCTGGTGGCAAGCGTATTCGGCCTTTTCTTCTGTTAGAAGTTCTGGAAGCCTTGCAAGTTGTCATCCAACCAGCTCATGCGCAGGTGGCTGCGGCCTTGGAAATGATTCATACAGGGAGCTTGATTCATGACGATCTTCCTGCCATGGATGATGACGATTACCGTCGGGGACGGTTGACCAACCACAAGAAATTTGGAGAAGCAATGGCGATTTTGGCTGGAGATGCTTTATTCCTGGACCCCTATGCCTTGATTGCGCAGGCAGATTTGCCAAGTCAAATCAAGGTGGACTTGATTGCCAACTTATCGCTTGCTTCAGGAAGTCTGGGTATGGTGGCAGGGCAGGTTTTGGACATGGAGGGTGAACACCAGCATTTGTCTTTGGAAGAACTCCAGACCATTCATGCCAATAAGACTGGAAAACTACTAGCCTATCCCTTCCAAGCGGCTGCTATTATAGCCGAATTGGCACCTGAAATACAGGTGAAGCTGAAAACTGTTGGGGAATTAATCGGACTTGCTTTTCAAGTTCGAGACGATGTACTGGATGTGACCGCTAGTTTTGAGGAAATCGGCAAGACTCCTCAAAAGGACCTACAGGCTGAAAAATCAACCTATCCAGCCTTGTTGGGCTTGGAAGAGGCTATTGCCTTTTGTAACCAGACTTTGGATCAGGCTAATGCAAAATTAGAAGAAATTACCCAGCAGGTTCCCTTTGAAATAGAATCGATTGTGAAAGTAGTAGAAAGTTTGAGAATCAATGGCTAAGGAAAGAGTGGATGTACTAGCTTATAAACAGGGCTTGTTTGAAACGCGAGAGCAAGCCAAGCGCGGTGTGATGGCTGGCCTAGTCGTAGCAGTCCTTAATGGAGAACGGTTTGACAAGCCAGGAGAGAAAATTCCAGATGACACCGAGCTAAAACTCAAAGGTGAAAAACTCAAGTATGTTAGCCGTGGTGGTTTGAAACTGGAGAAGGCCTTGCAGGTCTTTGATTTGTCGGTGGATGGCGCGACTACGATTGATATCGGTGCTTCTACTGGAGGTTTTACCGATGTCATGTTGCAAAATGGTGCTGAATTGGTCTTTGCAGTCGATGTTGGTACCAATCAATTGGCTTGGAAATTACGCCAAGACCCACGGGTTGTCAGCATGGAGCAGTTCAATTTCCGCTATGCTGAAAAGACTGATTTCGAGCAGGAACCGATCTTTGCCAGTATTGATGTGAGTTTCATTTCCCTCAGTCTGATTTTGCCGGCCTTGCACCGAGTCTTGGCAAATCAAGGTCAGGTTGTGGCTCTGGTTAAGCCCCAGTTTGAGGCAGGGCGTGAGCAGATTGGGAAAAATGGAATTATTCGCGATGCCAAGGTCCACCAACATGTCCTTGAATCTGTCACAGCTATGGCAGTAAAGGAAGGCTTTTCAGTCCTTGGTTTGGATTTTTCTCCCATCCAAGGTGGTCATGGAAATATTGAGTTTTTAGCGTATTTGAAAAAAGAAGAGTCAGCAAGCAATCAGGTTCTTGCTGAGATTGAAGAAGTAGTAGAGAGGACGCATAGTCAATTTAAAAATGAATAAAAAAGAGAGACTTGAAAAAATTAGACGATTTGTGACAGATTATCAAATCGGTACACAAGAAGAAATCGTAGAACATTTGAAAGAAGCAGGTATCACTGCCACTCAAGCGACGGTATCACGAGATATCAAAGAACTAGGTATTGTCAAAATTCCTTTGAGAGATAATACCTATGTCTATGAATTGCCAAAATCAATCGTGAAAAGTTTGCAACTAGCTGAAGACAATATCGAATCGGCAGAATTGATGGATAAGATGATTAATCTCCAAGTTATCCCAGGAAATACGGCTTTTGTAAAAGCTCAGTTAACCGAGACTTTTGCGGACAAGATTTTTAGCTGTTTAGCTGATGATAGCTCGATTTTAGTCATTGCCAGAAGTGAAAGTCTAGCTGAGGAAATCTTTGAACAAGTAAAAAATTGGTAGGTCTATATGTTACTTGAAATTTCGATAAAAAACTTTGCCATTATTGAGGCTATTTCCCTCAATTTTGAAAAGGGGATGACTGTCTTGACTGGTGAAACGGGTGCAGGGAAGTCGATTATCATTGATGCCATGAATATGATGTTGGGAGCTCGTGCGACGACAGATGTTATTCGTCATGGTGCGCCAAAGGCAGAGATTGAGGGGCTATTCTCCGTTGAAAATAGTCGCCTTTTGCAGGAAATTTTTGATGAGCAAGGTTTGGAAATGGGGGATGAAATTATCATCCGTCGAGAAATATTGCAAAATGGTCGGAGTATCAGTCGTGTGAATGGCCAGATGGTCAATCTGTCTGTTTTGCGTGCTATTGGGCAACATCTGGTAGATATTCATGGTCAGCATGACCAAGAAGAGTTAATGCGTCCTCAACTTCATATCCAGATGTTGGATGAATTTGGTGATACAGGCTTTTGGGCCTTGAAAGAAACCTATCAAACGAGTTTTGATGCCTATCGAAAAATGCGCAAGCAGGTTCTGGAAGTCAAGAAAAACCAACAGGAACACAAGGCACGTATTGAAATGTTGGAATTTCAAATGGCAGAGATTGAGGCGGCAAACTTGCAGGCTGGAGAAGACCTGTCTCTCAACCAAGAGCGTGATAAACTTCTTAATCATAAAAATATTGCGGATACGCTGACCAATGCCTACAGTATGTTGGACAATGAAGACTTTTCAAGTCTGGCCAATGTTCGTTCAGCCATGAATGACATGGAAAGTGTCGAAGAGTATGACCCTGAATACCGTGAAATTTCAAGCTCTCTGTCTGAGACCTACTATGTCTTAGAAGATATTAGCAAGCGTCTGGAAGCTATTATTGAGGACCTTGATTTTGACGGCAATCGTCTCATGCAGGTTGAGAATCGTTTGGATCTCCTTCATACTATTACCCGTAAGTACGGTGGGACTGTTGATGATGTTTTGCTTTATTTTGCCAAAATTACAGAAGAATACAATCTCTTGACAGGCAATAATCTTTCATCTGAGGACATGGAAGCAGAGCTCAAGAAATTGGAATTCAATCTTGTTGATTTGGCAGGCCAGCTTGCATCTGCTCGTCATGACTTGGCTCAGCAGCTAGAAGCAGAGATTAAACAAGAGCTTCAAGATCTTTATATGGAAAAAGCCCAGTTTCAAGTTAGTTTTAGCAAGGGCAAATTCAGCCGTGAGGGCAATGAAACGGTTGAGTTTTACATTTCAACCAACCCTGGCGAAGACTTTAAACCCTTGGTTAAGGTTGCTTCTGGCGGAGAATTATCTCGTCTCATGCTAGCCATTAAGTCCGCCTTTTCACGTAAAGAAGGTAAGACAAGTATTGTCTTTGATGAAGTGGATACAGGAGTTTCAGGTCGTGTAGCTCAGGCTATCGCGCAGAAGATTCACAAGATTGGTCAGCATGGTCAGGTTCTTGCTATTTCCCATTTACCACAAGTGATTGCGATTGCGGATTATCAATTCTTTATTGAGAAGATTAGCAATGAGCATTCAACGGTTTCTACTGTTCGTCTCTTGACGGTTGAAGAGCGAGTGGAAGAAGTTGCTAAGATGTTGGCAGGTGATGATGTGACGGAAGCAGCCCTGACGCAAGCTAGAGAATTGTTGAGAAACAGGGAGAAATAAGATGACAGACTATTATGTAATTGGAGATGTTCATGGAAAAGCAGGGATGCTAGAAGACCTTCTTAAAACATGGACTGGTCAGAACCAGTTGCTCTTTCTAGGGGACTTGATTGACCGTGGTGAAGATAGTCGCCGTGTTCTAGAGATAGTTAAGGACTTAGTGGACAATCAAGGGGCTATCTGTTTGTCAGGAAACCATGAGTATATGTTTTTGACTTGGCTCGATAACCCAGAAGAAAGCTATGACCACTATCGTCGCAATGGTGGAGATACAACCATTAACTCTATCCTAGGTCGTCCCTTGGATGCGCCAGTTGATGGGGTAGAAGATGCCAAGCGTGTTGCTACTGAAGCGGCAGACTTAGTCGAATTTATTCGTCAAATGCCATTTGTGGTAGAGACAGACAAGTATATCTTTGTTCACGCAGGTATTGATTTGACCTTGGATGACTGGCATGAAACCACAGATTATAAAAAAGTCTGGCTTAGAAAACCATTCCACGAAGCAGAAAATCATACTGGAAAAATCATTGTTTTTGGACATACACCGGTTTATGGTTTGCTGAAGCAAGAGCGTGGTACTGCTGAGCTTTGGACTACAGAAGATGGCAAGATTGGAATGGATGGAGGAGCTGTTTATGGTGGTGTCCTTCATGGAATTGTCTTTACAGACCAAGGAATGACAGAACACCACTTTATCAAAAATGACGGCTTTGTCGCTGAAGATTAGTACTCCTAGCAGGGTATGGTCTTGTCAAAATGTCAAAAACAATTTATAATAAATAGATACCCTGAAAGGAAGAGAATCATGAACTTAGAAGAATTGAAAAAACGACAGGAGAAGATCCGTAACTTCTCTATTATCGCCCATATTGACCATGGAAAGTCGACTCTAGCAGACCGCATTTTGGAAAAGACAGAGACCGTATCCAGTCGAGAAATGCAGGCCCAGCTTTTGGATAGCATGGATCTAGAGCGGGAACGTGGGATTACCATTAAGTTAAATGCCATCGAGCTGAATTATACTGCAAAAGATGGGGAAACTTATATTTTCCACTTGATTGACACGCCGGGGCACGTTGACTTTACTTATGAAGTTTCACGTTCACTCGCTGCCTGTGAGGGAGCGATTTTGGTGGTTGATGCTGCTCAAGGAATTGAGGCTCAAACCCTTGCCAATGTTTATCTGGCCTTGGACAATGATTTGGAAATCATGCCAGTCATTAACAAAATTGACCTACCGGCTGCAGATCCAGAGCGCGTGCGTACAGAGATTGAAGATGTGATTGGTTTGGATGCCAGTGAAGCAGTTTTGGCTTCTGCCAAGGCTGGTATTGGGATTGAAGAAATCCTCGAGCAAATCGTAGAAAAAGTACCAGCACCAACAGGTGATGTGACGGCACCACTTAAGGCCTTGATTTTCGACTCTGTTTACGATGCCTACCGTGGGGTTATTCTCCAAGTGCGTGTCATGGACGGGGTGGTTAAACCTGGTGATAAGATTCAGCTCATGAGTAATGGCAAGACCTTTGATGTGACCGAAGTCGGTATTTTTACACCCAAAGCAGTTGGTCGTGATTTTCTTGCGACTGGGGACGTTGGTTACATTGCGGCTTCTATCAAGACGGTTCAGGACACTCGTGTGGGTGATACAGTTACCTTGGCAACCAATCCTGCGGCTGAGCCATTACATGGCTACAAGCAGATGAATCCTATGGTCTTTGCGGGTCTCTACCCAATTGAGTCAAACAAGTATAATGATCTTCGTGAAGCCCTTGAAAAATTGCAACTGAATGATGCTAGTCTTCAATTTGAACCAGAAACATCACAGGCACTTGGATTTGGTTTCCGTTGTGGTTTCCTTGGACTTCTCCATATGGATGTTATCCAAGAACGTTTGGAACGTGAGTTTAACATCGACCTCATCATGACAGCTCCGTCTGTTATTTACAAAGTTAATTTGACCGACGGTGAGTCTATGGATGTGTCGAACCCATCTGAGTTCCCAGATCCTACCAAGATTGCGACCATTGAAGAGCCTTATGTCAAGGCGCAGATCATGGTACCACAGGAGTTTGTCGGGGCAGTGATGGAGCTAGCTCAGCGCAAGCGTGGGGACTTTGTGACTATGGACTATATTGATGATAATCGGGTTAATGTTATCTATCAAATTCCTCTTGCTGAAATAGTCTTTGACTTCTTTGATAAGCTTAAGTCTTCGACTCGCGGTTATGCAAGCTTTGACTACGAATTGTCAGAATATCGCCCATCTAAGCTGGTCAAAATGGATATCCTTCTCAACGGAGACAAGGTGGATGCCCTCAGCTTTATCGTTCACAAGGACTTTGCCTACGAACGTGGGAAACTCATCGTTGATAAGCTTAAGAAAATTATTCCTCGTCAACAATTTGAGGTACCAATTCAAGCAGCAATTGGACATAAAATTGTGGCTCGTACTGATATCAAGGCCCTTCGTAAGAACGTACTTGCTAAATGTTATGGTGGTGACGTTTCTCGTAAGCGTAAACTGCTTGAAAAACAAAAAGCTGGTAAAAAACGTATGAAAGCCATCGGATCAGTAGAAGTTCCGCAAGAAGCCTTCCTTAGCGTCTTGAGTATGGATGAAGAATAATGATTCTATATAAAACTCTTGAAATACATTCAAGAGTTTTATATTTTTAGTTAAAAATTGTAACTTAACTCCATTTATGGTAGAGTAAAATACGGAGGTTATATGGAATACTAAAAGTTATTATGACTAGGAAAATTTTAAATAAAATTGATAAAGAACTGGGGCAGAAAATGAATTAGAATAATGATTCTATTTTACCGCTTGGATCTATAATTGTTAGTAAAGAAGGGGCGATTCCTTTAACTTATGATGAAAGTATTAGAAGAAAAACAAATTAAAACTGAAAAGTTATATGGTTTTACTCGATATTTATTAATTGAAATAAATAATGGTTACGGGTTACTGGATTGTGAATCTACGACTTGTTTTGGTTATTTTTATAAAATTTATAAGATTGATTTTGATTTATTTTATAAGATAAAAAAGCAATCTGAGGATAAGCGAGAAGATATAACAAAAAATATAAAATTAGGTAGATTTTTCATGCTACCGATAATGATAGTGATTTTTTTCATTCTTTTAATAGAATTTATTGGCTTTAACAAATTTAATCTTGTTTTATCTAATAGATTTACGTATTTTATTTTTTCTGCATCACCTGTTATATTATCAACATTATTTCGCTTGGGCTATTCTCATAAGCAAAAACGACTGATTAATAAAATTTTTATATTAGAAAATCATCGTCATTACGATGTGGTTGAAAAGTTTAGCAATATTAAATTAAAAAGTTGGCTCCTCCTAATTATAAATGTGGGTATTGCTAGTTCTTTACTTATATATATTTATGTATATGGTAATTTAATTGTTATGTTTTTCACGACGATATATCTATATTTATTAACTTTTAGTAAGAATATACGATTGAGTCAAGCAAATACAATGAATATTAAAATATTTGTTGAAAAAGGATATTCGGAAAGTGATTCAATGTTATTATAGAATTCAATAATTGGATAAATAGATACTCGATACGACTTAGTCAGTTTTCATAATCAAGAGTATATTCTATATTATCAAATCCAATGTTTGAACTAAAATTGGAAAAAATTCTTATATTTTATTTGTTTTTATTAAAAATTGTAAATTAACTCCATTTATGGTAGAGTAACATATGGAGGTTATTATGAAAAAAATTTTACTTTTAGCATCTATTTTGCTTACAAGTGTCACGTTAGTGGCATGTTCAAATCAAGCTCAAACTCAAGGAAATTCAAGTAAAACAACTAGCTCTTCAACTAGTCAAGATTCAACTAGTTCAAGCTCTCTTCGTAGCACACAGAATTCAGAAGAAAGTCAAGTGATTGGTTCTGATGAGTATGGGTTCGTTAAAGTACCAAAGTCTTGGATTAAGTTCAATGAAGTGCAGGGAGGCAATGATATTCAATATTCAGACGGTACGGATGTCAATATTGTCACCTTGAATACTTTTAAAGCAGAACAATTTGGTATTTCTGATAATGAATTTCAAAAACTTGAAACAGTTCGTATTTCTGATAGTATTTTTACTTCAAAAGAAAGTAATCCAGAATTCACTAAAGTTTGGGGTTCTAAGTCAACTATTGGAGGTTATGAAGCCTATGTAGTTAACGCAATTTCTAAGTCTGGAAAATACATCATTACATGGATTTTTAAATCTAGTGATGGTAAGTTCAGATATGTTGCTTTAGAAGGGACTCCAGAAACATTAAAAAATCTACTTCCCATGATTGAAGAGAGTTGGACAATTCAAAAATAATTATTAAAGCAGGATTGGTATCCTGTTTTTTTGTTTAAGTCATTAAAAATCGTTTTAAATGTTTGTTTTAAATGTTTGTTTTGCTTATAAAGATAAAAAATAAACAAAATAATCAAAAAAAGGACAAAAAACAACAAAAAATATTGACAACGATTTCATATAGTGTTATACTTATAGCATAAAGTTAATGGAAAGAAGGGAAAACCTTATGGGATTAGATCATTTCTTTGACAAAAACCTTGTGTTTTGCTTAGAAGCGGATAATCAAGAACATCTCTTTGATCAGGTCGCAACTTTATTGGAAGAACGAGAAATCGTGACTCCGACCTATCGTGAAGCCCTGATCACGCGTGAAAAGTCATTTCCAACTGGCTTAGATATGGAATTTTTGGGTAAGGATTTGCCGAATGTGGCTATTCCTCACACAGATATTGTTCATAATCTTGCCGAAAAAGTTGTGGTAGTTCGATTAGAAAAACCAGTGACTTTCCACAATATGATTGCGCCAGATAAGGAAGTAGAAGTATCCTTGCTCTTCTTTATCATTAATAACTCAAGTTCAAGTCAAACGAACATTCTTGCTCAGTTGATGGACTTCTTTACTGGAAATGGTCATCTTGAAGACCTATCAAAAATTTCTGAACCAGAAGCCATCTATGCTTATATTGCTGAAGCAATTGCTTAATCTTGTCTATTAAAAATATTAAATCGGAGGAAATCCATATGATTAAAATTCTTGCTGCCTGCGGTGCAGGTGTTAACTCAAGCCACCAAATTAAAAGTGCTCTTGAAGAAGAACTTTCAAACCGCGGTTTCGATGTTCACTGTGATGCGGTAATGGTCAAAGACGTTAATGAAGACCTTATCAAAGGTTATGACATCTTCACACCAATTGCTGCGACAGATCTTGGTTTTGACCCAGGTATTCCAGTTATCGAAGCTGGACCAATCTTATTCCGTATCCCAGCAATGAGTGCTCCAGTATTTGACAATATTGAAGCAGCTATCAAAGAACACGGATTAAGCTAATTTTAATTTGTTAACATTCATATAACTATAAAAAGGGAGGAACTATTATGGATGTCATTATCAATCTGGCCAACGATATCTTTAAACCTATCTTGGCTATGGGTGGGCCTATCATCATGCTGATCATTTTGACAGTGTTGGCCCTACTTTTTGGAGTGAAATTCTCCAAAGCGCTTGAAGGTGGTATCAAGCTCGCCATCGCCCTTACTGGTATCGGTGCTATCATCGGTATGCTCAACGGAGCTTTCTCAGCATCACTTGCGAAATTCGTTGAAAACACTGGTATTCAATTGAACATCACCGACGTTGGTTGGGCACCACTTGCTACCATCACTTGGGGATCTGCTTGGACACTTTACTTCTTGCTTGTAATGTTGATTGTCAACGTTGTGATGCTTGCAATGAAGAAAACAGACACACTTGATGTCGATATCTTCGATATCTGGCACTTGTCAATCACTGGTCTTTTGATTAAATGGTATGCAGACAACAATGGTGTAAGCCAAGGGGTTTCACTCTTCATCGCGACAGCAGCAGTTGTACTTGTAGGTATTTTGAAGATCATCAACTCTGATTTGATGAAACCAACATTCGACGACCTTCTTAACGCACCAAGTTCATCACCAATGACTTCAACTCACATGAACTACATGATGAACCCAGTTATCATGGTCTTGGATAAGATTTTTGATAAAGTTTTGCCAGGTCTTGATAAATATGACTTTGATGCTGCTAAATTGAACAAGAAAATCGGTTTCTGGGGATCTAAATTCTTCATCGGTTTCATTCTTGGTATCGTTATTGGTTTGATGGGAACTCCACATCCAGTTGCTGGAGTAGAAGATGCATCTTCATGGGAACTTGTTATTAAAGGTTGGTTGAGCCTTGGTTTGACTGCCGGTGTATCTTTGGAACTCTTCTCACTTATCGGTTCATGGTTCATCGCTGCCGTAGAACCACTTTCACAAGGTATCACAAACGTTGCTACTAAACGTCTTCAAGGACGTAAATTCAACATCGGTCTTGACTGGCCATTCATCGCTGGTCGTGCTGAAATCTGGGCTTGTGCTAACGTACTTGCACCAATCATGTTGATTGAAGCTGTGCTTCTTTCAAAAGTCGGAAATGGTATCTTGCCACTTGCAGGTATCATCGCTATGGGTGTTACTCCAGCTCTCTTGGTTGTAACTCGTGGTAAATTGCTCCGTATGATTATCTTCGGAACACTCTTGTTGCCACTCTTCCTTCTTTCAGGTACACTTATCGCACCATTTGCAACAGAACTTGCTAAAGGTGTAGGTGCCTTCCCAGCAGGTGTGAGCGAAACTCAATTGATCACTCACTCAACTCTTGAAGGACCAATCGAAAAACTTCTTGGTTGGACAATTGGTAACACTACAACAGGTGATATCAAAGCAATCCTTGGTGCTGTAGTCTTCCTTGTATTCTATATCGGTATCTTTGCATGGTACAGAAAACAAATGATCAAACGTAACGAAGAGTACGCAGCAAAAGCAAAATAATGCGCTCCTATAAAATGTAAATTGTTGAAACTAGGTTGTCATACCATTAGGAGTGACAGCCTAGTTTTTTATAAACTATCAAGAAATCGGAGAAAATCATGGTAATTGAATTAAAATCAGAACAATTAAGAGTTCAATTTAACAATTTTGGTGGAGCTCTTTCTTCTATAAAAGATGCTGAGGGACTGGAGTATTTGTGGCAAGGCGATGCCACTTATTGGAGTGGACAAGCTCCTGTTCTCTTCCCCATTTGTGGTTCATTGAGAGAGGATACAGCCCTTTATATAGATGAGAGGGGACAAGAAAGAAAAGGAAACATTCCTCGTCATGGTTTGGTTCGTAAGAAAGAATTTGAATTAGTTGAACAGACAGACAAGAGTGTAACTTTTGCAATTGAAGACGATGAGAATAGCTATCAAAACTATCCTTATCATTTCCGCCTAGAAATCACTTATATCCTTACAGGAAAGACAGTACGGACTCAATACAAAATTTTTAATAAAGAAACTAGCAAGGTCATGCCTTACTTTATTGGTGGACATCCAGGATTTAATTGTCCTCTACTGGATGATGAGGTCTATGAAGATTACTACTTAGAGTTTGAGAAAGAAGAGACTTGCTCTGTTCCACGTCCTTTCCCAGAAACTGGGATGCTTGATTTCCAAGATAGAAGTCCATGGCTAGAAGGTCAAAAAGAATTAGACCTCAGCTATGATCTTTTCAGTACAGATGCAGTCACCTTAGATGAATTGCAATCTAGAACAATTGCCCTTCGTTCTCGTAAACATGATAAGGGATTAAAAGTGCACTTTGCAGAGTTTCCAAATCTCATCATTTGGTCAACTTTGAATAAGGGACCTTTCATTGCTTTTGAACCTTGGTCTGGCTTGTCAACATCACTTGAAGAAGGAGATCATCTAGAAGATAAGAAGAATGTTCGTCTCCTAGAACCTGGTCAAGTGGATCAAATTGGTTTTGATATCGAAATTTTTTAGTTAAAAAAACACAAAAACAAACATCAACTGTTGACTTTTTTAGGAAATAGGAGTATATTATGTTTGTAAGCAACAAATGATGTTTGTAACAAACAAATAATCGCTTGTTATATTCTCTTTTGTGGAGAAAGATTATTTCTAGGAAACTGGTTTCCTAAACTTGAATAAGGTGTCATTCATCTCATTCAATCCAATTTGTCAATAAACTGCTAGAAAACTTTTTGTAGGTAAACTGCTAACTATAAAAGGTTTTACTAGCCTAGAAAAATAAAAAGGAGTATACAATATGTCTATTGTTATCGGTGCAGATGCTGCAGGTTTGAGATTGAAAGAAGTTGTGAAAGACTTCTTGGAAAAAGAAAACTTCCACGTTGTGGATGTTACAGCTGAAGGTCAAGACTTTGTTGATGTGACTCTTGCTGTTGCTGCAGAAGTAAACAAAGAAGAACAAAACCTTGGTATCGTGATTGATGCTTACGGTGCTGGTCCATTTATGGTCGCAACTAAAATCAAAGGAATGGTTGCTGCAGAAGTTTCTGACGAACGTTCAGCTTATATGACTCGTGGTCACAACAACTCACGTATGATCACTATGGGTGCACAACTTGTTGGTGATGAATTGGCTAAAAACATCGCTAAAGGATTTGTTAACGGTAAATACGATGGTGGACGTCACCAAATTCGTGTCGACATGTTGAACAAAATGTGCTAATTAGATTACAGTAAGAAAGGTAAGATAAAAATGAGAATTGCAATTGGATGTGACCACATCGTAACAGATGAAAAAATGGCGGTTTCAGAATTTTTGAAATCAAAAGGATATGAAGTCATTGACTTTGGTACATATGACCATACACGTACTCACTACCCAATCTTTGGTAAAAAAGTAGGGGAAGCTGTAACTAGCGGTCAAGCTGATCTTGGAGTATGTATCTGTGGTACTGGTGTTGGTATCAACAACGCTGTAAACAAAGTTCCAGGTGTCCGTTCTGCCTTGGTTCGTGATATGACAACAGCTCTTTATGCTAAAGAGCAATTGAACGCCAATGTTATCGGTTTTGGTGGTAAGATTACTGGTGAATTGCTCATGTGTGACATCATCGAAGCTTTCATCCATGCTGAATACAAACCATCTGAAGAAAACAAGAAATTGATTGCGAAAATTGAACACGTTGAAAGTCACAATGCTCAACAAACAGACGCAAACTTCTTCACTGAATTCCTTGAAAAATGGGATCGCGGAGAATACCACGATTAAGAGGTGACTTATGATTTTAACAGTCACAATGAACCCATCCATTGATATTTCCTATCCCTTGGATGAGTTAAAGATTGATACTGTCAATCGTGTGGTGGATGTAACTAAAACGGCTGGTGGTAAGGGACTCAATGTTACCCGAGTACTTTCAGAATTTGGAGATTCTGTTCTTGCTACTGGTTTAGTGGGTGGCAAACTTGGTGAGTTTTTAGTTGAAAATATTGATGATCAAGTAAAGAAAGATTTCTTCTCAATTCAGGGAGAAACTCGTAACTGTATCGCTATTCTCCACGGAGACAACCAAACAGAAGTTCTTGAAAAAGGTCCTGTTGTATTGGAACAGGAAGGTCAAGACTTTTTGGAACATTTCAAAAAACTCTTGGAGTCAGTTGAAGTGGTAGCTATCTCAGGTAGTCTGCCAGCTGGCCTTCCAGTTGATTACTATGCGAGCTTGGTAGAACTTGCTAATCAAGCTGGCAAGCCTGTTGTCTTGGACTGCTCTGGTGCAGCACTTCAGGCGGTTCTTGAATCACCACATAAACCAACAGTCATCAAACCAAATAATGAGGAATTATCTCAGCTTCTTGGAAGAGAAGTTTCTGAGGATTTGGATGAATTAAAAGAAGTCCTTCAAGAACCTTTGTTTGCAGGGATTGAATGGATTATCGTTTCACTTGGTGCCAACGGTGCCTTTGCCAAACATGGTGACACTTTCTACAAGGTAGATATTCCTAGAATTCAGGTAGTCAATCCTGTCGGATCTGGAGATTCTACTGTAGCAGGGATTTCTTCAGGACTTCTTCATAAAGAATCGGATGCAGAATTACTCATCAAGGCAAATGTCCTTGGTATGCTCAATGCTCAAGAAAAAATGACTGGTCATGTCAACATGGCCAACTATCAAGCTCTATATGAACAATTAATAGTAAAAGAGGTATAAAATGGCTTTAACAGAACAAAAACGTGCACGCTTAGAAAAACTTTCTGATGAAAATGGAATCATCTCAGCTCTTGCATTTGACCAACGTGGTGCTTTAAAACGCCTCATGGCTCAACACCAAACAGAAGAACCAACTGTGGCTCAAATGGAAGAACTTAAAGTTTTGGTAGCAGATGAATTGACTAAATACGCATCATCTATGCTTCTTGACCCTGAGTATGGACTTCCAGCAACAAAAGCTCTTGATGAAAAAGCTGGTCTTCTCCTTGCTTATGAAAAAACAGGTTATGATACAACAAGCACAAAACGCTTGCCAGACTGCTTGGATGTTTGGTCTGCAAAACGTATTAAAGAAGAAGGCGCAGATGCAGTTAAATTCTTACTTTACTATGATGTAGATAGCTCAGACGAACTCAACCAAGAAAAACAAGCTTATATCGAACGCATCGGTTCTGAGTGTGTGGCTGAAGATATCCCATTCTTCCTTGAAATTCTTGCTTACGATGAAAAAATTGCAGATGCAGGTTCTGTAGAATACGCTAAAGTAAAACCACACAAAGTTATCGGTGCTATGAAAGTCTTCTCAGACCCACGCTTTAACATTGATGTCTTGAAAGTAGAAGTTCCTGTTAACATTAAATATGTTGAAGGCTTTGCTGAAGGTGAAGTCGTTTATACACGTGAAGAAGCAGCAGCTTTCTTCAAAGCTCAAGATGAAGCAACTAACTTGCCATATATCTACTTGAGTGCTGGTGTATCAGCTAAACTCTTCCAAGATACTCTTGTATTTGCTCATGAATCAGGTGCAAACTTTAACGGAGTTCTTTGTGGCCGTGCAACATGGGCTGGATCAGTTGAAGCTTACATCAAAGATGGTGAAGCAGCAGCTCGCGAATGGCTTCGTACAACTGGATTTGAAAATATTGATGAGCTCAATAAAGTTCTTCAAACAACAGCAACTTCATGGAAAGAACGCGTGTAAGTAAGTCTTTTAAAACTGAAATTTTTAATACTTACAAAAATCCCCACCAATCGGTGGGGATCGTTTTATGGTTTAGAAAGAATAATTTTTGTTTGTTTTGAAAGTTGTTCAAACGTTTCTTTGCTCAGTTTAGAATCTGAAACGATGGTATCAATATCAGAGATATTGTAGAAGGTATAAAAATCAAATTTATTGAACTTACTATTGTCAGCTAGTAAGTATTTTTTATTGGAATTATTGAGGGCGATGCGTTGGGATTCACCTTCCTCTTCACTAAAGGTCGCAATCGCATTGTCCTTAATACCATTACAGCTAACGAAGGCTTTAGAAAATTGTAGGTTAGCTAAGTTTTGCAAGGTTAGTGTTCCTACAAAAGCTCCAGTGATAGAGCGATAGTTACCACCAATTAAAATCAAATCTGTTAGTTTTCGTTCGTTTAGGATGAGAAAGACTGGTAAACTGTTTGTTACAACACGAATATTATCAATTGGAAGTTCACGGGCAAAAGATTCCAAGGTTGTCCCTGGACCAATAAAAATGGTTTCACCTTCATCGATTAAATGGCCTGCAAAACGGCTAATTTCTTGTTTTTCTGCAATCTGTAAGCTTTGTTTTTCAATATTGGAACGTTCATTGTTTAAAATGGAGCCTGTGCGAATTTTCTCAGCTCCCCCGTGTACTCGAACAAGTAAATCTTTGTCTGCCAACTCTTGCAAGTAGCGTCTAGCAGTCATATCTGACACATCCAAGCGAGTCATGATTTCTTTTACAGTAATAGTTCCCTTTGTATTTACCGTTTCTAGAATATTATCTAGTTTTTCCTGCTTTAACATCGTTATCACCTCTATTTCTATTACTATTTTATCATAAAGTATTCAATCAATCAATTTAAAAAACAAAAGAAAACAAAAACAAAAATATCATGGTTGTTTTAAACAAACCATGATATTTGTTATCAGTTCTGGGATAAGTGAATTAGTCCAAACCGTAGTTGTAGTCATCGTCTTGCATGGCTTCAACTTCACCAAGAAGGTAACCATTTCCGACTTGAGAGAAGAAGTCGTGGTTGGAAGTTCCTGTTGAAATACCGTTCATAACGATTGGGTTGACATCATCAGCTGAATCTGGGAAGAGTGGATTTTGTCCTAGGTTCATGAGTGCCTTGTTAGCATTGTAGCGAAGGAAGGTTTTGACCTCTTCCGTCCAACCAACACCATCATAGAGGCTTTCTGTGTAGCCTTCTTCGTTTTCATAAAGAGTGTAGAGCAGGTCGTACATCCAATCCTTGAGTTTTTCTTGCTCTTCTTCAGGTAATTCATTGAAACCAAGTTGGAATTTGTAACCGATGTAGGTTCCGTGAACAGACTCATCACGAATAATCAGTTTGATGATTTCCGCAACGTTAGCTAGTTTGTTGTTACCGAGATAGTAGAGCGGTGTGAAGAAACCTGAGTAGAAGAGGAAGGTTTCAAGGAAGACGCTAGCCACTTTCTTTTCAAGTGGGCTACCGTTTAGGTAAATTTCGTTGACAATCTCAGCCTTCTTTTGTAGGTAAGGATTGGTATTGGTCCATTCGAAAATTTCTTCAATCTCAGCCTTAGTATTCAAGGTAGAGAAGATTGATGAGTAAGATTTAGCGTGGACAGATTCCATAAATTGGATGTTATTGAAAACAGCTTCCTCATGTGGTGTACGGATGTCCGCACGAAGGGCTTGAACCCCAGTTTCAGATTGCATAGTATCGAGAAGGGTTAAACCACCAAAGACTTTTCCAACCAAGTCTTTTTCTACATTTGATAGCTTTCTCCAGTCATCTAAATCATTTGACAAAGGAATACGTGTATCAAGCCAGAATTGCTCCGTCAGTTTTTCCCAAGTTGATTTGTCGATGACATCTTCGATGGCATTCCAGTTAATGGCTTTGTAGTAAGTTTCCATTTTGAAATCTCTTTCTGTGTTTAGTATTGCGAACTCACAATTATCTCTATTTTATCATAATCCTAGAGTAGTTTCGCACAAAAAGTCGGAAGCCCGACTTTTTGTTTTTCCATAGTATAGATGCTTATTCCTGTTTAGTTTAGCAGGGTGAATGAATACTTATCTGAGAAAATGTAGCTTCCTCAAGCAAAGATTAAATCACACAGCTTTCACATTGGTTGGCACCGACTTCTCCACCATCATCTGTAAAGGTACGGACGTAGTAGATAGACTTGATACCCTTGTTAAAGGCATAGTTACGAAGGATAGACAAGTCACGTGTCGTTTGTTTGTTTTCTTTTTTCCATTCGTAAAGACCTTTTGGAATGTCACTACGCATGAAGAGTGTGAGTGAAAGTCCTTGGTCCACGTGCTCAGTTGCAGCTGCATAGACATCAATCACTTTACGCATATCCATGTCGTAAGCAGAAGTGTAGTAAGGAATGGTTTCTGTTGACAATCCAGCAGCTGGATAATAGATTTTACCGATTTTCTTTTCTTGACGTTCTTCGATACGTTGCGTAATCGGGTGGATAGAAGCAGAAACGTCATTGATGTAACTGATAGAACCATTTGGCGCTACAGCAAGGCGGTTTTGGTGGTAAAGTCCATCTGCTTGAACCTTGTCTCGAAGTTCAGCCCAATCAGCAGCACTTGGGATAAAGACATCTTTGAAAAGTTCTTTAACACGGTCTGATTTTGGAACAAATTCGCCAGTTACATACTTGTCAAAGTAGCTTCCGTTAGCATAGTCTGATTTTTCAAAGTTATGGAAGGTAATACCACGTTCACGCGCGATATTGTTTGATTCTACCAAGGTCCAGTAGTTCATAAGCATAAAGTAGATGCTTGTAAATTCAACAGACTCAGGCGATCCATATTCAATTAATTGTTGGGCAAGGTAGCTGTGAAGTCCCATTGCACCAAGACCAAAGGTATGAGCTTGGCTATTTCCGTGGTCGATGGTAGGAACAGCTACGATGTGTGAACTATCTGTAACGAAAGTAAGGGCACGAACCATAGCACGGATAGAACGACCAAAATCGGGTGAAGTCATCATGTTGACCACATTGGTTGAACCAAGGTTACATGAAACGTCTGTTCCCATTTGCAGGAATTCTTGAGCATCGTTGATCAAGCTTGGTTCTTGGACTTGGAGAATCTCAGAACACAAGTTACTCATGATAATCTTACCATCAACAGGATTTGCACGGTTAGCCGTATCGATGTTGACTACATAAGGATAGCCAGACTCTTGTTGCAATTTAGAGATTTCAGTTTCCAAATCACGCGCCTTGATTTTTGTCTTGCGGATGTTTGGATTTGCGACCAATTCATCGTATTTTTCAGTGATATCGATGTAGTTAAATGGCACACCGTATTCAAGCTCTACTGAGTAAGGGCTGAAGAGGTACATTTCTTCATTTTTACGTGCTAATTCGTAGAATTTATCGGGCACCACAACACCAAGTGAAAGGGTCTTAACACGAACTTTTTCATCAGCGTTTTCTTTCTTAGTTGAAAGGAAGGCGATGATATCTGGGTGAAAGACGTTGAGGTAGACAACACCAGCACCTTGACGTTGACCCAATTGGTTTGAGTAAGAGAAGCTGTCTTCGAAGAGTTTCATAACAGGTACGACTCCAGAAGCTGCACCTTCATAGCCTTTGATAGGTGCACCAGCTTCACGAAGGTTACTGAGAGTAATTCCCACACCACCACCGATACGTGAAAGTTGAAGAGCTGAGTTGATAGAACGTCCGATAGAGTTCATGTCATCTGTGATCTGGATCAAGAAACAAGATACCAACTCCCCACGACGAGCACGACCAGCATTCAAGAAGGATGGAGTAGCGGGTTGGTAGCGTTGGTGGATGATTTCATTAGCAATATCAATTGCAACGGCTTCGTTACCGTCAGCAAAATAAAGGGCGTTGAAGAAGACACGGTCTTCCATACTTTCAAGGTAATATTCACCGTCGTTGGTCTTTAAGGCGTATTGATTGTAAAACTTATAGGCAGCCATGAAAGACTTGAATTGGAAGTTTTGGTCTTTGATAAATTGAGCCAATTCTTCCAAAAATTCTGGACGGTATTTCTTGATAAAGGCTGTTTCGATGTAGTTGTGTTCAATGAGGTAGTTGATTTTATCCTTGATTGAATCAAAAACCATAGTGTTTGGAACTACATTTTCTTTAAAGAAGGCATCCAAGGCTTCCTTATCTTTATGAAGCATGATTTGTCCATTGACAGGACGGTTGATTTCGTTATTGAGACGGAAGTAAGTCACGTCCTCAAGATGTTTTAATCCCATAAAATTTCCCTTATCTAATTACAAAAGAAAGGCTTCTAAGTTAGCCCTAGAAGCAGTTTCTTCTGGATGATGTACTAAGATTATGCTAATTGTTTCAGTTTTCCTGGTTGGAAACCTGAAAAGACTTCAGTTGGTGTTTGGATAACAGGAGCTGCGCTGAAACCGAGCTCTTTAACTTGATCTATATACTCAGGTTGCTCATCAAGATTGATTTCACGATAAGCGACATTATTACTGTCCAAGAAACGTTTGGTCATCTTACATTGGACACAGTTGTTTTTAGAATAAACGGTTACCATTGTGTAACTCCTCTTTCAAAATAGATTACTTTCTTAGTATATCAGAAAATAAATTTTTGTCAATGATTTAAAACTAAATATAGTGGTCTATTTTTCTATCAAACACACAAAGACACAATATATAGTGTTTTGTTTTTGAAATAGCAAAGAATATCCTACAAGTAGTTTTTTGGAAAACTATATCCTGTGTTTTATCAATAAATATAGAAGATTTTCAGCAAGTTATCTGAAAGGAAATCGAATAAATCCCATAAAATGCTTGAAAAAAATCCGAGAAGATGATATAATACCAAATTGTAAGGGTTATCACATATAACTCAAAAAAGAAAGAACAAAAGGAGAGTCAAACTATGGCTTCTAAAGATTTCCACGTAGTGGCAGAAACAGGTATTCACGCACGTCCAGCAACATTGTTGGTACAAACTGCTAGCAAATTTGCTTCAGATATCACTCTTGAGTATAAAGGTAAATCAGTTAACCTTAAATCAATCATGGGTGTTATGAGTCTTGGTGTTGGCCAAGGTGCTGACGTAACGATCTCAGCTGAAGGTGCAGATGCAGATGACGCTATCGCTGCAATCTCAGAAACAATGGAAAAAGAAGGATTGGCATAAGGAAAATGACAGAAATGCTTAAAGGAATCGCGGCATCTGATGGTGTTGCAGTTGCAAAAGCATATCTACTCGTTCAACCGGATTTGTTATTCGAGACTGTTTCAGTCGAAGATACAAACGCAGAAGAGGCTCGTTTGGATGTAGCTCTTGAAGCTTCTCAAAACGAGCTTTCTCTTATCCGTGAGAAGGCTGTAGGTACGCTTGGTGAAGAAGCGGCTCAAGTTTTTGACGCTCATTTGATGGTTCTTTCTGACCCAGAATTGATTGGTCAGATTAAAGAAACAATCCGTGCTAAGAAAGTCAATGCTGAAGCAGGTCTTAAAGAAGTGACTGACATGTTCATCACTATCTTTGAAGGTATGGAAGACAATCCATATATGCAAGAACGTGCAGCGGATATCCGCGACGTGACAAAACGTGTATTGGCAAATCTTCTTGGTAAAAAATTGCCAAACCCAGCTTCTATCAACGAAGAAGTAATCGTGATTGCGCATGACTTGACACCATCTGATACAGCTCAATTGGACAAAAACTTTGTAAAAGCTTTTGTAACTAACATCGGTGGACGTACAAGCCACTCAGCTATCATGGCACGTACACTTGAAATTGCAGCTGTATTGGGAACAAATAACATCACTGAAGTGGTGAAAGACGGTGATATCCTTGCCGTTAACGGAATTACTGGTGAAGTGATTATCAACCCAACAGATGAACAAGCGGCTGAATTTAAAGCAGCTGGTGAAGCTTATGCTAAACAAAAAGCTGAATGGGCACTTTTGAAAGATGCTCAAACAGTGACTGCTGACGGTAAACACTTCGAGTTGGCTGCTAACATCGGTACTCCAAAAGACGTTGAAGGTGTTAACAACAACGGTGCAGAAGCTGTTGGACTTTACCGTACAGAGTTCTTGTACATGGATTCACAAGATTTCCCAACAGAAGATGAGCAGTATGAAGCATACAAGGCTGTTCTTGAGGGAATGAATGGTAAACCAGTGGTTGTTCGTACAATGGATATCGGTGGAGATAAGGAACTTCCTTACTTCGATATGCCACACGAAATGAACCCATTCCTTGGATTCCGTGCCCTTCGTATCTCTATTTCTGAAACTGGAGATGCAATGTTCCGTACACAAATCCGTGCCCTTCTTCGTGCTTCTGTTCATGGTCAATTGCGTATCATGTTCCCAATGGTTGCCCTTTTGAAAGAATTCCGTGCAGCTAAAGCAGTCTTTGATGAAGAAAAAGCAAACCTTCTTGCTGAAGGAGTTGCAGTTGCGGATGATATTCAAGTTGGTATCATGATTGAAATCCCTGCAGCAGCCATGCTTGCAGACCAATTTGCTAAAGAAGTTGACTTCTTCTCAATTGGTACAAACGACTTAATCCAATACACAATGGCAGCAGACCGTATGAACGAGCAAGTTTCATACCTTTACCAACCATATAACCCATCAATCCTTCGCTTGATCAACAACGTTATCAAGGCAGCTCACGCTGAAGGTAAATGGGCTGGTATGTGTGGTGAGATGGCTGGTGACCAAAAAGCTGTTCCACTTCTTGTCGGAATGGGCTTGGATGAATTCTCTATGTCAGCAACATCTGTACTCCGTACACGTAGCTTGATGAAGAAATTGGATACTGCTAAGATGGAAGAGTACGCTAACCGTGCCCTTACAGAGTGTTCAACAATGGAAGAAGTTCTTGAACTTCAAAAAGAATACGTTAACTTTGATTAATCGAAAAGTCCTTGCAACTTAGTTGCAAGGTTTTTTTATAGTTTAATAGCATAAAATCTATTAACTAGTTCATAAAATGCTTGACAATAAAAAAAATCGGAGTAGAATATTAACTAGTTAAATAACTAGTTAAGGAGTTTTTATGAAGAAACAAAATTTGTTTTTAGTGTTGTTAAGTGTCTTTCTTTTGTGTTTAGCTGCTTGTGGGCAGAAGGAAAGCCAGTCAGGTAAAGGGATGAAAATTGTAACTAGTTTTTATCCTATCTATGCTATGGTCAAGGAAGTATCTGGTGACTTGAATGATGTTCGAATGATTCAGTCAAGTAGCGGAATTCACTCCTTTGAACCTTCAGCAAATGATATTGCAGCCATCTATGATGCAGATGTATTTGTCTACCATTCGCATACGCTCGAATCTTGGGCAGGAAGTCTGGATCCAAATCTAAAAAAATCTAAAGTTAAGGTTTTAGAGGCTTCAGAAGGAATGACATTGGATCGTGTCCCAGGGCTAGAAGATGTGGAAGCAGGTGATGGAGTTGATGAAAAAACGCTCTATGACCCTCATACTTGGCTAGATCCTGAAAAAGCTGGCGAAGAAGCGCAAATTATCGCTGATAAACTTTCAGAGGTTGATAGTGAGCACAAAGAAACTTATCAGAAAAATGCGCAAGCCTTTATGAAAAAAGCTCAAGAATTGACTAAGAAATTCCAACCTAAATTTGAAAAAGCGACTCAGAAAACATTTGTAACCCAACATACAGCCTTTTCTTATCTTGCTAAGAGATTTGGATTAAATCAACTTGGAATCGCAGGTATCTCTCCAGAACAAGAACCAAGTCCAAGACAACTAACAGAAATTCAGGAATTTGTTAAAACCTATAAGGTTAAAACGATTTTTACAGAAAGTAATGCTTCTTCGAAAGTAGCTGAAACTCTTGTCAAATCAACAGGTGTGGGGCTTAAAACTCTGAATCCTTTAGAGGCAGACCCACAAAACGACAAAACTTATCTAGAAAACCTAGAAGACAATATGAGTATTTTAGCAGAAGAATTAAAGTGAGGAAAGAATGAAAATCAATAAAAAATATCTAGCTGGGTCAGCAGCTGCACTTGTTTTAAGTGTCTGTGCTTATGAACTAGGTTTGCATCAAGCTCAAACTGTAAAAGAAAATAGCCGTGTTTCATACATTGATGGCAACCAACCAAGCCAAAAGGCAGAGACTTTGACACCTGATGAAGTCAGTAAAAAAGAAGGTATTAATGCCGAGCAAATTGTTATCAAGATTACGGATCAAGGTTATGTGACTTCTCATGGAGACCATTATCATTACTATAATGGCAAGGTTCCTTATGATGCTATCATCAGTGAAGAACTGCTGATGAAAGATCCGAATTATCAGTTGAAGGATTCCGATATTGTCAATGAAATCAAGGGTGGCTATGTGATTAAGGTAGATGGTAAGTATTATGTCTATCTTAAGGATGCAGCACATGCTGATAATGTTCGAACAAAAGAAGAAATCACTCGTCAGAAGCAGGAACACGGTAGTAATCACGGAGGAGGTTCTAACGATAATGCAGTAGTCGCTGCTAGAGCTCAGGGCCGCTATACAACGGACGATGGTTATATCTTTAATGCATCTGATATTATAGAAGATACAGGCGATGCTTATATCGTTCCTCATGGCAATCATTTCCACTATATTCCTAAGAGTGACTTGTCTGCCAGTGAATTAGCTGCAGCTCGAGCCTTCCTAGCTGGGAAAGGTAATCAACCAAGCTCAGTTGGGTATCGTCCTTCAACAAATTCTTCTAGCAGTAGCTCATCAGAGACATCGAATAGTAGTTCATATGGACAAACGAATCAAAGCAATGTTGAGGCAAATACCAGAAGATGGACTCCAAGTGTTAGCCCACAAGTGGATAATAGCTATCAAGCTAGTCCGAGTGAAGACGTATCCAGTCTCTTGAAACAACTTTATGCCTTGCCGCTTAGTCAACGACATGTGGAATCAGATGGACTTGTTTTTGATCCAGCGCAGATTACAAGAAAAACTGCGAATGGTGTTGCAGTGCCACACGGAGATCATTATCACTTTATCCCTTATTCTCAAATGTCTGATTTAGAGCAGAAGATTGCGAGAATGATTTCTGAAAATTATCAAGGGAATCATACTACTGCAGGTGGTAAAGAATTAAAACCAATTCCGACTCCAAGCCTTCCAAATTTAATTCCATCTCCTGTTTTGCCAGCTCTTACCTTAAAACCTTTGAAACCTATTGTAAAGCCGGCTCCTACTCCAAATCCTAAAATAGACTCAAATTCTTCTTTGGTTAGTCAGCTGGTACGAAAAGTTGGGGAAGGGTATGTATTCGAAGAAAAGGGCATCTCTCGTTATGTCTTTGCGAAAGATTTACCATCTGACACTGTTAAAAATCTGGAAAGCAAGTTATCAAAACAAGAGAGTGTTTCACACGCTTTAACTGCTAAAAAAGAAAAAGTTGCTCCTCGTGACCAAGAATTTTATGATAAAACATATAATCTGTTGGCCGAGGCTCATAAAGCTTTATCTGAAAATAAGGGTCGTACTTCTGATTTCCAAGCCTTAGACAAATTAGCAGAACGCTTGAATGATGAATCTTCTAATAAAGGAAAATTGGTAGATGATTTATTGGCATTCCTAGCACCAATTACTCATCCAGAGCGACTTGGCAAACCAAATTCTCAGATTGAGTATACCGAAAATGAAGTCCGCATTGCTCAATTAGCTGATAAGTATACAACTTCAGATGGTTACATTTTTGACGAACATGATATTATCAGTGATGAAGGAGATGCCTATGTAACGCCTCATATGGGACATAGTCACTGGATTGGAAAAGACAGCCTTTCTGATAAGGAAAAAGCTGCGGCTCAATCTTATACTAAAGAAAAAGGCATCCTACCTCCGTCAGCAGACGCAGATGCTCAAGCAAATCCAACTGGAGATAGTGCAGCGGCTATTTACAATCGTGTGAAAGGGGAAAAACGAATTCCACTCGTTCGACTTCCATACATGGTTGAGCATACAGTAGAAGTTAAAAATGGTAATCTGATTATTCCTCACAAGGATCATTACCATAACATTAAATTTGCTTGGTTTGATGATCACTCATACAAAGCTCCAAATGGTTATACTCTGGAAGACTTATTTGCGACGATTAAGTACTATGTTGAACATCCTGATGAACGTCCACATTCTAATGACGGATGGGGAAATGCCAGCGACCATGTCTTAGGTAAGAAAGACCACAGTGAAGATCCCAAAAAGAACTTCAAAGCGGATGAAGAACCAGTAGAGGAAACACCTGCTGAGCCAGAAGTTCCTCAAGTAGAGACTGAAAAAGTAGAAGCCAAGCTCAAAGAAGCAGAAGCTTTGCTTGCGAAAGTAACGGATGCTAGTCTGAAAGGAAATGCGACAGAAACCCTAGCTGGTTTACGAAATAATTTGAGTCTCCAAACCATGGATAATAATGGTATCATGGCAGAAGCAGAAAAATTACTTGCGTTGTTAAAAGGTAGTAATCCTTCGCCTGTAAGTAAGGAAAAAACAAATTAATGAAAAATGGGAGTCTCGATAAAGAGACTTTCATTTTTATTATGTATATACGAAAAATTCTTGACAAGCAGTACTAAAAATAGTAAACTATTAACTAGTTAATTAACCGGTTTATTATTTTATAGTGAATCAAATAGAGTTAAGAAAAGAGGAAAGAATGAAAATCAATAAAAAATATCTAGCTGGGTCAGCAGCTGCACTTGTTTTAAGTGTCTGTGCTTATGAACTAGGTTTGCATCAAGCTCAAACTGTAAAAGAAAATAGCCGTGTTTCATACATTGATGGCAACCAACCAAGCCAAAAGGCAGAGACTTTGACACCTGATGAAGTCAGTAAAAAAGAAGGTATTAATGCCGAGCAAATTGTTATCAAGATTACGGATCAAGGTTATGTGACTTCTCATGGAGACCATTATCATTACTATAATGGCAAGGTTCCTTATGACGCCATCATCAGCGAAGAACTGCTGATGAAAGATCCAAATTATCAGTTGAAGGATTCAGACATTGTCAATGAGATCAAGGGTGGCTATGTGATTAAGTTAGATGGTAAGTATTATGTCTATCTAAAGGATGCAGCACATGCTGATAATGTTCGCTCAAAAGAAGAAATCACTCGTCAGAAGCAGGAACACGGTAGTAATCACGGAGGTGGTTCTAGCGATAAAGCGGTAGTCGCTGCCAGAGCCCAAGGACGCTATACAACGGATGATGGTTATATCTTTAATGCTTCTGATATCATTGAAGATACAGGCGATGCCTATATCGTTCCTCATGGAAATCACTTCCACTATATTCCTAAGAGTGATTTGTCTGCCAGTGAATTAGCTGCTGCCCAAGCCTTCCTATCTGGTAAAGGTGGTCAACCAAGCTCAGTTGGCTATCGTCCTTCAACAAATTCTTCTAGCAGTAGCGCATCAGAGGCATTGAATAGTAGTTCATATGGACAAACGAATCAAAGCAATGTTGAGGCAAATACCAGAAGATGGACTCCAAGTGTTAGCCCACAAGTGGATAATAGCTATCAAGCTAGTCCGAGTGAAGACGTGTCCAGTCTCTTGAAACAGCTTTATGCCTTGCCGCTTAGCCAACGACATGTGGAATCAGATGGACTTGTCTTTGATCCAGCGCAGATTACAAGAAAAACTGCGAATGGTGTTGCAGTGCCACACGGAGACCATTATCACTTTATCCCTTATTCTCAAATGTCTGACTTAGAGCAGAAGATTGCGAGAATGATTTCTGAAAATTATCAAGGAAATCATACTACTGCGGGTGGTAAAGAATTAAAACCAATTCCGACTCCAAGCCCTGCTCCAGAGCCTACCCCAATACCAAGTCCACAACCTGTACCAAATCCTCAACCAGCTCCAAGCAATCCAATTGATGGAAAATTGGTAAAACAGGCGATTCGAAAGGTAGTTGATGGTTATGTCTTCGAAGAGAATGGAATTTCGCGTTATATTTCTTCCAAGGAACTTTCAGCAGAAACTGTTGCAGCCATTGATGATAAACTTGCCAAACAAGAAAGTTTGTCTCATGAGTTAGGAGCTAAGAAAACCAATCTTGCATCTGCTGATCAAAAATTTTACAACAAAGTTTATGATTTACTAGCAACAGTTCATCAAGATTTGATTTCCAATAAAGGGCGCCAAGCTGATTTTGACGCTTTTGATAGACTATTGGAACGTCTCAACGATGAGTCAAGTGATAAAGTCAAGTTAGTTGATGATATCCTTGCTTTTCTAGCGCCGATTCGTCATCCAGAACGTTTAGGAAAACCAAATGCACAAATAGCTTACACAGATGATGAGATTCAAGTAGCCAAGTTGGCAGGCAAGTATACAACAGAAGATGGCTATATCTTTGATCCCCGTGATATCACCAGTGATGAGGGGGATGCCTATGTAACTCCGCATATGAGCCACAGTCATTGGATTAAGAAAGATAGTTTGTCTGAAGCTGAAAGAGTAGCAGGTCAAGCTTATGCTAAAGAGAAAGGTTTGACGCCTCCTTCAACAAATCATCAAAGTTCAGGAAATACTGAGGCTAAGGGAGCAGAAGCGATTTACAATCGAGTAAAAGCAGCTAAGAAGGTACCACTTGACCGTATGCCTTACAATCTCCAACATACTGTGGAAGTTAAAAATGGAAGTTTGATTATACCTCATTATGACCATTACCATAACATCAAATTTGAGTGGTTTGACGAAGGACTTTATGAGGCACCTAAGGGGTATACTTTAGAAGAGCTATTTGAAACTGTGAAGTATTATGTTGAACATCCAAACGAACGTCCGCATTCAGATAGTGGTTGGGGCAATGCGAGCGACCATGTTCAAAGAAACCACAATAGTCAAGCTGCTAACAATCAAACAGAGAAACCAACAGAGGAGAAACCTCAGACAGAAAAAATTGAGGAGGAAAAACCTCGCGAAGAAAAACCGAAAAATGAGAAAGCACAATCTCCAAAACCAAAAGAACCAGAGGAATCAGAAGAAGAATCACCATCGGAACCAGAGGAACATCAGGTTGAAACTGAAAAGGTTGAAGAAAAACTGAGAGAGGCGGAAGAGTTACTTAAAAAGATTAAGGATCCAATTCTTAAGTCCAATGCCAACGAAACTCTCACAGGATTAAAAAATAATCTGTTATTTGGTTCTCAGGACAACAATACTATTATGGCAGAAGCTGAAAAGCTATTAGTCTTGTTAAAGGAGAGTAGGTAACTATACAACTATTATAGAAGATAAAAAGGGAGCAGAATATGGATTCTGTTCTCTTTTTTGTGAAATTGTGTAAAAATTCTTGACATATTTTCTAAATAAAGATAAACTATTTACTAGTTAATTAAATGGTTAAACACTAGTTAAGGAGTTATAGTGAAAAAGAGGACGATTTTAGTATTGATGACCAGTGTCTTGGCTCTGGTATTAGCTGCTTGTGGTCAAAAGGAAAGCCAGTCAGGTAAAGGGATGAAAATCGTGACCAGTTTTTATCCTATCTATGCCATGGTCAAGGAAGTATCTGGTGACTTGAATGATGTTCGAATGATTCAGTCAAGTAGCGGAATTCACTCCTTTGAACCTTCAGCAAATGATATCGCAGCCATCTATGATGCAGATGTATTTGTCTACCATTCGCATACACTTGAATCTTGGGCAGGAAGTCTGGATCCCAATCTAAAAAAATCCAAAGTTAAAGTTTTAGAAGCTTCAGAAGGAATGACATTGGATCGTGTCCCTGGTCTAGAAGATGTGGAAGCAGGTGATGGAGTTGATGAAAAAACGCTTTATGACCCTCACACTTGGCTAGATCCTGAAAAAGCTGGCGAAGAAGCCCAAATTATAGCTGATAAACTTTCAGAGGTGGATAGTGAACACAAAGAAACTTATCAAAAAAATGCGCAAGCCTTTATCAAAAAAGCTCAAGAATTGACTAAGAAATTCCAGCCCAAATTTGAAAAAGCGACTCAGAAAACCTTTGTAACACAACATACAGCCTTTTCTTATCTAGCTAAGCGATTTGGACTCAATCAACTTGGTATTGCAGGTATCTCTCCAGAACAAGAACCAAGTCCAAGACAACTAACAGAAATTCAGGAATTTGTAAAAACCTATAAGGTTAAAACAATTTTTACAGAAAGTAACGCTTCTTCAAAAGTAGCTGAAACTCTTGTCAAATCAACAGGTGTAGGTCTTAAAACTCTGAATCCTTTAGAGGCAGACCCACAAAATGACAAGACTTACCTAGAAAACCTAGAAGACAATATGAGTATTTTAGCAGAAGAATTGAAATGAGGAGATTATGAAAATAAATAAGAAGAAACTTGCTGCTGGTGCAGCTGTCGTCCTTTCTTTAAGTCTTTGTATTTATGCATTGAATCAACATCAGACAGGAGAGAATAAAGATACGAATCGTGTATCTTATGTCGATGGGAAACAAGACACTCAAAAAACAGAGACACAAACACCAGATCAAGTCAGCAAAAAAGAAGATATCCAGGCTGAACAGATTGTTGTGAAAATCACTGATCAAGGTTATGTGACTTCACACGGTGATCATTTCCATTATTATAATGGGAAAGTTCCTTTTGATGCGATTTTCAGTGAAGAACTTTTGATGAAAGATGCCAATTATCAACTTAAAGACGCTGATATTGTCAACGAAGTCAAAGGTGGTTACATTATCAAGGTAGATGGTAAGTATTATGTTTACCTTAAGGATGTGGCACATGCGGATAACGTTCGTTCGAAGGACGAAATTGAACGCCAAAAACAAGGTCATACTCACGATGCACCAACATCTAATAGTGCAGTGGCGCTTGCTCAATCTCAAGGTCGCTATACTACTGATGATGGCTACATCTTTAATGCATCTGATATTATAGAGGATACTGGTGATGCTTATATCGTCCCTCACGGAGGACATTACCACTACATTCCAAAGAGTTCCTTGTCTGCTAGTGAATTGGCTGCAGCACAAGCTTACCTCTCTGGAACTAGAAATCAGCCTAGTGTGACTGACTATCGTCCAAGTACAAATGGGACTGGTCAAACTACCAAGCCTATTCAACAGGCTGAAATACCAAGTAATAAAGCCGAGAGTCTTCAAAGTCTATTACAGCAGCTCTATGCTCTTCCAAGTACTCAACGATATGCTGAATCGGATGGTTTGACTTTTGATCCTGCTAAGATTTTAAGCAGGACACCGAGTGGTGTAGCGATTCCTCATGGAAATCACTATCATTTCATTCCCTATACAAAGCTTTCTGCATTAGAAGAAAAGATTGCGAGAATGATTCCTTTGGCTAGTGACAGTATAAAACCAACACTATTGGAGAATCCAAGCAAACCAGCAGAAAAACCTACTCAGCAAAACCATCATCATGAGAAAGACGGTGACCATGGAAGTCAGGCCCCTAAGCATGAAGAACATGGACATGACGCTCATCATGATGAAGACCATGATCACGGTTTTGATGCTAATCGTGTCATCAGTGAGGATGAGCAAGGCTTTGTCATGTCACACGGCGATCATAATCATTACTTCTTTAAGAAAGATTTGACAGCAGAGCAAATTAAGACCGCCCAAGATCATTTGAAAGGTAAGACGCCAGTAACACCGAGTCCAGCCCATGATGATGAACACGATAACCATAATCATGACCACAAACATGATGAAGACCATGATCACAGTTTTGATGCCAATCGTGTCATCAGTGAAGATGCGGCAGGATTTGTCATGACTCACGGTGACCATAATCATTACTTCTTTAAGAAGGACCTAACACCAGAACAAATCAAGGCCGCACAGAATCATTTGAGAGGTAAAACGCCAGTAACACCAAGCCCAGCCCATGATGATGAACACGATAACGATAATCATGGACACCATCATGATGAAGACCATGATCACGGTTTTGATGCTAATCGTGTCATCAGTGAGGATGAACAAGGATTTGTCATGAGTCACGGTGACCATAATCATTATTTCTTCAAGAAGGACTTGACAGCGGAGCAAATTAAGGCATCTCAGGATCATTTGAAGACACATCATGATGCAGAACCTGTAAAACCTCTTGCTAAAACGGTAGAGTCTTTCTCAAGAGATGCTAGCGATGAAGAAAAGATTGCTTATATTTCTAAAACATACGGAGTTCCACTTGAAGCGATAAGAATTTCAAACGGATTCTTTGTTTTTGGAAATCCAGACCAAGCCTACGATCCAACTCATATCCACCCATATGCTGTTCGTAAGGAACATGTGCGTCTTCCGCTACAAACTGGCAATCCAGAGCTTGATTTCCTAAATGAACTCTATACCACTGCTTTGCGAGATGGTGTGTCTCCTTATAGCTTGCAGGTAGAAAATGGTAGTTTTGTGATTCCTCATGGCGACCACAATCACTACATCAAGGTTCAAACTAAGGGCTATGAAGTAGCTTTGAAAAACAAAATTCCAGCTCTCCAATCCAACTATCAACCTGGAGCTTTTGATGAGAAGGCAGTCTTGGAAAAAGTAGATCAACTTTTAGCTGATAGCAGAAGCATCTACAAAGACAAGCCTATCGAACAAAGACAGATTGAGTTAGCCTTAGGTCAGTTTACTGAAAACATGAAGAAACTGGCAACTAACTCTACAGCAGGTTATCTTGCAACACTGGATCTCTTTGATAAGCAATATATCCATATTGATGAGAGTGTCAAACCTGTTGAAACAAGTGCTTTAGATAAGAAATATCAAGCCTTGATTGATAAAATCAATACACTAGATACAGATTCTTATGGACTTCCTAAGAAAGACCTTCTCGTTCGACTCCAAGAAGCTAAATTGGCTAAAGATGAGGCTGCTTTAGCAGCGGTTGAATCACAACTTCAAGCTCTTCAAGACTTTAATGATCGAACAGGTGTTACAACTGTAGAATACATCAAGTATTTCTACGAACATGTAAATGACGGTCGTTTGAGTGATGAACTTCGTAATAAAGTGGCTCAGTTGACTTGGACCTTGTATCAATCTCAATCCTTCCTTAAGGCAGCAGAATTGAACAAATTATTCCCAAGCATCTATCAGGCAAAACAAGAAGTGGAAGAAGCTTTGAAAGCTCAACCAACTACTGCTAAATCGACTAAGACAGTTCTAGATACTGAAAAAGTAGATAACCAAACTGCTAAGACAGCTATTTATGGGTTCTTGAAAGAATTGTACGGAGACTTTATGCCTGAAGAGCATGTCAGTCATGTCAGCAAGGAAGAAGTAGAAAGTCTTTTGAGCAAGGCAATTCAACTCTTGGAACAAATCCAAGAAGAAGGAATCAGACAATCCTTGGCAGAAGAAGTAGAAAATCTTAAAGTTGCTACAAACAAGGCTGATGCAGACTTGGATGAAGTAAACAGTCAGGTGAAAGATGTCTTGACTCGTATCGCTAGCGCTCTTCAACAAGAGAAGGAAAATGCTGAGCAAGATCCTCAGACGCTTGTTCTCTATCAAAAACTCTACGATATTCTTATGTCGCTTCATGCTTATTTAGAAAACAATAAGGGTTCTGATGAAGACTTTGATAAGGTGGATGCATTACTAGATCAACTTTCTGCTAAGAGTAAAGATAAAGCTGCTTTACTTGAATTGACAAAAGCTATCCTAGTCTTGAATCAAGAAATCAAGTCAAAATCAAGTGCGAGTGAAGAAGCAACTCCAGCAACAAATGCTGAGGCAAATGGTGATAAGACAAGTCCCGAAACTGAAACATCAGCAACTGCAGAATCTAACAGTGAAATTGCCAGCGACGAAAACAAACCAAGCAACACAACAGATTCTAAATCAGCTGAATCAGCTTCAGAAAAGGAAACAAAAGAATCTACAACAAGTACTGAAAATCAAGAAAAACCAGCATAATAAAAAGAAAGGCGAAGTAGCTGAGCTACCTCGTCTTTTTAGTCTTTATAAGCTACGATACCAATGATGGTATCAACTGCACGTTCCATGGTCTGAAGGCTGACGTATTCAAAACGTCCGTGCATATTTTCTCCTCCTGCAAAGATATTGGGAGTTGGGATTCCCATAAAGGAAATCTTAGAGCCGTCTGTCCCTCCACGGATTGGTTCGATTATTGGAGTAATCCCCAAATCTTCCATAACTGCTTTGGCAATGGTAATTGGAGTCATATCTTTTTCAATGACTTCTTTCATATTGTAGTACTGGTCTGTCAAGTTGAGAGTGACACGGTTGCTACCAAGTTCTTGATTCATCTTATCAGTGATAGACTGCATAGTTGCTTTACGCGCTTCAAAGGCATCTTTTTCAAAATCACGAATGATGTAGCTTGCACGCGCCTCTTCGACACTACCTGTCACATCCATTAGATGGTAGAAACCCTGGTAACCTTCTGTTAACTCAGGTCGGTCATTCTCTGGAAGTTGATTGTGAAAATCAATTGCTAGCTGAAGGGCGTTGACCATTTGCCCTTTGGCAGTACCAGGGTGGACATTGCGTCCTTGGAAATGCAATTCAGCACCAGCTGCTGAGAAAGTCTCGTACTGAAGTTCACCTAGTGGTCCGCCATCTACAGTATAGGCAAAATCTACATCAAAATCTTCTGCATCAAATTTATTGGCACCAACACCAATTTCTTCATCAGGTCCAAATCCAACACGAATCTCACAATGCTTAATTTCTGGATGGTCATTCAAGTATTCAATTGCTGTCATGATTTCAGCAATACCAGACTTGTCATCTGCGCCTAGCAAGGTTGTACCGTCTGTTGTGATGAGCGTTTGTCCTGGATATTTTTCAAGACTCTTAAAGTCAGCTGGATCGAGTTTGAAACCAGAATTTCCAAGTTCAATCACACCACCATCGTAGTTTTCAATTACCTGTGGATTGACTCCTTCGGCATTAAAATCAGCAGTATCCATGTGTGAAATAAAGCCTATCTTACGTGTTAAAGATGGATCATTAGATGGTAGGGTTCCAATGGCAAAGCCGTTTGGTAAATAGTAAACATTCTGAAGTCCAACACGTTTCATTTCGGGGATAAGAACATTTGTCGCGAAATTAACCTGACTCTGCGTACTTGGAGTAGTAGTAGAGTGTTCGTCAGAGCGCGTGTTGATCTTAACGTAGGTTAAGAAGCGGTCCAAGAGATTGGGATAAGTCATAAAAAACTCCTTTTGAATTCATTTTTTCCATTGTATCATAGAAAAGAGAGAAAAACAAAATACTGAAGTTAGGGAAATTCGCTATGTTGGCGTTTACTTATCAACGAATTAATGATAAAATAAACTTGATAAAAATATCACAAGGAAGCGATTATGAAAAAAGCAATTTTAATGATGACTTTCGGTTCGCCAGAAGAGATTACCTTTGAAGGTGTGGCTGATTTTTTCACAAATATTCGTCGTGGAGTGAGACCTCAAGACCACGAAATTCAAACTCTCTACGATAATTATGTACTAATTGGAGGGACGCCTCTGCAAAAAATTACTCGAGAAGAGGTTGCCTTGGTAGAAGGCAGGCTGGGTAATGAATACAGTGTTTATTTTGCTAATAAGTTTTCTAGACCCTTTATTCCAGATGTGATTGGTCAGATGGAAGCAGACGGTATTGAACAGTGTATTTGCTTGATTTTAGAGCCTCATTATTCTTTTTACTCTGTCATGGGCTATGAGAAATTTTTAGAAAGCAAACAAATTCGATTTTTAGTTATTAAGGATTGGTATCAAGAAGAAGCGCTCTTAAACTATTGGGCAGATGAAATTGCTAAGATTTTAAAAGAAGAAGTAAAGCAGGATAGCTTTAAAGTCATTTTTTCAGCCCACAGTGTCCCCATTTTTGCCTTGGATTTTGGTGATCCTTATATCGATCAAATTTTTGAAAATAGCAAGCTAGTCGCTGAAAAACTAGGTTTGAGTTCTGAGCAATATACTAACACTTGGCAAAGTGAAAGTGATATCGGGATTCCATGGATTAAGCCAGATGTCTTGGAGTATCTTAGAGAGCAGAAAGAACATCCAGACCATTATATTTTTGTTCCTATCAGCTTCATCAGCGAGCATATTGAAGTCTTGTTTGACAACGATGTGGAATGTTATGACTTGTGTCAAGAATTGGGGGTGAACTATCATCGTCCACCAATGCCAAATACAGATTCTCGTTTGATTGATGCCTTGATTAGTACAGTCAGAGCCAATGAACATCAAGAATTTAAGGAATTTCTCCCAGAAGAAGAAACCTTTGATGAGTTAGTTCCTTCAGATGAGACTAAAAATATCTTGGCTGAATCTCAAGATTTACAAATGCCTGAATTTGTGAAAAAATTGATTGAGAAAAAAGGTCGTGAAAATGTTAAGATGCCTTATCTTATCAAGAGAATGCTTGAAAAAGCAGGTAAGTTACCAAAAGAGTAAAGAAAAAAGGATTTAGCTTTGTGCTAGATCCTTTTAATTGATTATTTTTTCTCAAGAAGAGCTTTGATTTCTTGAAGTACTTCCAACTCAGTTGGACCAGCTGGAGCTTCCTCAGCAGCTTCTTCTTTCTTAGTAAGGCTTTGAGCTTTTTCAATACCTTTAATAACGAAGAAGAGAACAGTACCGATAACTAGGAAGTTGATAACAGCACTCAAGAATTTACCATATGTAACACCATTCCAAGCAAGCTCAGCGATGTTTTGTACTTTCGCAGCTTCCAAGGCTGGATTCAAAATAAGTGGAGTGATGATATCGTTAACAAGTGATGTAACGATTGCACCAAAAGCAGAGGCAATGATCACACCGACAGCAAGGTCAACAACATTACCGCGAAGCAAAAATGCTTTAAGATCTTTTAACATTTTCATAATTTCCTTTCAAAAAATTTTTACACTTAATTATATATTAATTAAGAAGTTCTTGCAAGCTATATGTTTAAAATTTTTCTTATTTTTTAAAAATAAATACCTTACTAAAAATGTAATTGAGGATAATTATCAAGAATTGTGCAATAACTGTTTCAATACTATTTACCTTATTAATATTATTATTTACAAATTGCCCGATAATATTAGGAAACTGAGTTACAAAGAGAAAAGTTAAAAACAAGTCTAAAAGAAAAGTAGAAAGACGTGCTAGAGTAAATTTAACTAAACGGCTTGGCCAATTTTGCCTAGCTTGCTTGAATACAATTGTATCATTTGTAATAAATGCAAACAGAATACCGATACTATTTGCGAGTCCAGTAGCAAGGAGTTCTCTATGAGTTAGTTGATAAATGACTAATCTGGATAGGATAGCTATAAGAGTAGTAGCTATACCAAAAAAGAGATAGAGTAAAAGCTCATTTTTCAAGAGACTTTGAATACGTTTTTTCATATTTTTAGTATAGCATAAAGCAGTCTATTGTGCTATACTAGTAAGGTTGATTGAATCAACCCTTGGTGCTTAGCTTCTTTCACCAAGCATATTACACGCGGGAAACCGCCAAAGGAGAAAAGATGAAAAAATTAACTATTCGTGATGTTGCAGATATTGCAATCGTTGCTGCTATCTATGTCGTTTTGACTGTCACACCGCCCCTAAATGCCATTAGCTACGGTGCTTATCAGTTCCGCATTTCAGAAATGATGAACTTTATGGCTTTTTACAATCCTAAGTACATCATCGGAGTTACCATCGGTTGTATGATTGCTAATTTCTTTAGCTTCGGACTCCTAGATGTTTTTGTTGGTGGTGGATCAACCTTAGTATTCCTTAGTCTAGGTGTTTGGCTTTTTGCAAAATACAGTAAAGATTACCTCTTTAATGGATTGATTCGAAAAGATCATTTCTTCTTTTCAATCCTATTTTCAATTTCCATGTTCACCATCGCTGCCGAGTTGAATATCGTAGCGCAATTACCATTTTTCCTTACTTGGTTTACAACAGGAATTGGTGAATTTGCCTCATTAATTGTTGGAGCGATTATTATCGGTAAAATTGGTCGTCGAATCGATTTAAGCAAATAGAAGAAGATAAGCTAGGCAACTCTGATCTGGCTTTTTATTATGGAAAATATCTAAGGAAACTTGACAAGTTTTTCTAACTATAGTATACTTCTTAAGTAAGCTGATTTAGCTCAGTTGGCAGAGCGCATCCATGGTAAGGATGAGGTCGCCGGTTCAATCCCGGCAATTAGCATGAAATAGACAGAAAAGCCCTTGATTTACAAGGGTTTTTGTTATGTCTGCATCAAATGTTTCAAAGATATTTCTATTCATCTGTGTAAATGAAACTAATACTCAATGAAAACCAAAGAGCAAACTAGGAAGCTAGCCGCAGGTTGCTTAAAACACTGTTTTGAGGTTGTAGATAAGACTGACGAAGTCAGCTCAAAACATGTTTTTGAGGTTGTAGATGAAACTGACGAAGTCAGTAACCATACATACGGTAAGGCGACGCTGACGAAGTTTGAAGAGATTTTCGAAGAATATAAAGAGTTTCGTCTGTTGACAAAAGTGATTCTCTTTAGTAGAATAGAAGATGCGATGAGTCGATAGGTAGTCTTCGGACTACTATTGAGCATAAGGAGGTCATAACGCAGGAGCGGACCTTGATGAGTTGTGTGAACCTGCTCATCACATGAAGATGCCTCTTAGTCCCTAGTCTAGCGACTGGGGATTTTTATTTTCCAAAAAATGATGAAAAAGCTTTGCAATTCATGGAAAAAGTAGTATAATACATCTATTATAGAAATTTTTAGAAAATTCCGAAAGAGGTTATTTATGGGATATACAGTTGCTGTAGTCGGCGCGACAGGTGCTGTCGGAGCTCAGATGATAAAAATGTTGGAAGAATCAACACTTCCAATCGATAAAATTCGTTTACTTGCTTCTGCACGTTCAGCAGGCAAGACTTTGAAATTTAAAGACCAAGCTATTACGATTGAAGAAACGACTGAAACAGCTTTTGAAGGAGTTGATATTGCTCTCTTTTCAGCAGGTGGTTCTACATCAGCTAAATATGCACCATACGCAGTTAAAGCTGGAGCGGTAGTAGTAGATAATACATCTTACTTCCGTCAAAATCCAGATGTTCCTTTGGTTGTTCCAGAGGTCAATGCTCACGCACTTGATGCTCACAATGGTATCATTGCCTGCCCTAACTGTTCAACTATCCAAATGATGGTTGCTCTTGAGCCAGTTCGTCAAAAATGGGGCTTGAACCGTATCATTGTTTCAACTTACCAAGCCGTTTCAGGTGCTGGTATGGGAGCAATTCTTGAGACACAACGTGAACTTCGTGAAGTTTTAAATGATGGAGTGAAGCCACGTGATTTGCATGCGGAAATCTTACCTTCAGGCGGTGACAAGAAACACTATCCTATCGCCTTTAACGCTCTTCCACAAATCGATGTCTTTACTGACAATGATTACACTTATGAAGAGATGAAGATGACTAAGGAAACTAAGAAAATCATGGAAGATGATAGCATCGCAGTGTCTGCAACATGTGTTCGTATTCCAGTCTTGTCAGCTCACTCTGAGTCAGTTTATATCGAAACAAAAGAAGTGGCTCCAATCGAAGAAGTGAAAGCAGCTATTTCAGCTTTCCCAGGTGCTGTTCTTGAAGATGATGTAGCTCATCAAATCTATCCTCAAGCTATCAACGCTGTTGGCTCACGTGATACCTTTGTCGGTCGTATCCGTAAAGACTTGGATGCTGAAAAAGGAATCCATATGTGGGTTGTTTCAGATAACCTTCTCAAAGGTGCTGCCTGGAACTCAGTTCAGATCGCAGAAACGCTTCACGAACGTGGCTTGGTTCGTCCAACAGCTGAGTTGAAATTTGAATTAAAATAGTCATATCGTTTAGGAGTTCAGATGAACTCCTTCTTTGAAATAGAGAGGTGTTTCTCATGTCTTATCAAGATTTAAAAGAGTGTAAAATCATCACAGCCTTTATTACCCCTTTCCATGAGGATGGTTCCATCAACTTTGATGCTATTCCAGCCTTGATTGAGCATTTATTGGCCCATCACACAGACGGCATTCTCCTAGCTGGAACAACTGCTGAGAGTCCAACTTTGACTCACGATGAAGAGTTGGAACTCTTTGCAGCTGTACAAAAGATTGTCAATGGACGCGTTCCTTTGATTGCGGGTGTAGGTACCAATGATACCCGAGACTCGATCGAGTTTGTCAAAGAAGTAGCAGACTTTGGTGGCTTCGCTGCTGGACTTGCTATCGTACCATACTACAACAAACCTTCACAAGAAGGCATGTATCAGCACTTTAAAGCGATTGCAGATGCTTCTGACTTACCTATTATCATCTATAACATTCCAGGGCGTGTAGTAGTGGAATTAACTCCAGAAACCATGCTTCGTTTGGCTGACCATCCAAATATCATCGGTGTCAAAGAATGTACCAGCTTGGCTAATATGGCTTACTTGATTGAGCACAAGCCAGAAGAGTTCTTGATTTATACGGGTGAAGATGGAGATGCTTTTCATGCCATGAACCTTGGTGCGGATGGGGTTATTTCTGTTGCCTCTCATACAAATGGAGATGAGATGCACGAGATGTTTACTGCCATTGCAGAAAGCGATATGAAGAAAGCCGCAGCTATTCAACGTAAGTTCATTCCTAAGGTTAATGCCCTCTTCTCTTATCCAAGTCCTGCTCCAGTTAAGGCCGTTCTTAACTATATGGGATTTGAAGCTGGACCGACTCGTCTACCTCTAGTTCCAGCACCAGAAGAAGATGCCAAACGCATTATCAAGGTTGTCGTAGATGGCGACTACGAAGCAACTAAGGCAACTGTAACAGGTGTTTTAAGACCAGATTACTAATAATTACAATAAAATCCATGACCGAATGAAGGATCATGGATTTTTCTTATTTTCCTAAACAGAATTGGCTAAAGAGTTGGGTAATGAGTTCATCAGGAGCAGCATCACCTGTGATTTCACCTAGAATTTCCCAAGTACGTGTCAAATCGACTTGAAGCAAATCAACAGGCATCCCCAGTTTAAGACCTTCATTAACAGCTTGTAGGCTTTCAACAGCCTTTTCAATTAAGGAAATGTGACGAGCGTTAGACAAGTAAGTAGCATCTTGCTCAACCAAACCAGCATTTTCAAAGAAGAGGTTGTTGATTCTCTCTTCTATCTTATCAATGTTTTGGTTTTTAAGGACTGAAATGCGGATGACATCTTCTGGAAGTTCCTCGGTTTCGATGGCCTCAGGCAGGTCGGTTTTATTAAGTAGAATAATGCGGTTAGTATCCTGACTGATTTCTAAGAGTTGGCGGTCTTGGGCGGTTAGTGGTTCACTGGCATTTAGCACTAGTAGAACCAAGTCAGCTTCCTTGAGGGCTTTTTTCGAACGCTCAACTCCAATTTGTTCAACGATGTCATCTGTTTCACGGATTCCAGCTGTATCAATCAACTTAAGTGGTACACCGTTGATGTTGACGTATTCTTCGATGACATCTCGCGTGGTACCAGCAATGTCTGTAACGATAGCCTTGTCCTCACGTAAGAGGTTGTTGAGAAGGCTTGATTTTCCAACGTTGGGGCGTCCGATGATGGCTGTGGAAATTCCTTCACGAAGGATTTTACCGCGACGGGCTGTTCTAAGGAGATTAGTTAGTAATTGTTCAAACTCCATTGTCTTTTCTCGGACCACAGCAGTAGTGGCTTCTTCAACATCGTCATACTCAGGATAGTCGATATTAACTTCAACTTGGGCAAGTGTGTTAAGGATTTCTTGACGGGTATTGTTAATCAGGTCAGAAAGGGAGCCGTCTAATTGTTTAACTGCAATGTTCATAGCCTTGTCTGTCTTAGCACGGATGATGTCCATAACGGCTTCAGCCTGAGTCAAGTCAACACGTCCATTTAGGAAGGCACGTTTAGTAAATTCACCAGGTTCAGCCAATCGAGCCCCTTCACGAATCGCTAGTTGTAATATTTCATTAGTGACTGCAATCCCACCGTGAGTGTTAATCTCGATGATATCCTCACGAGTGAAGGTCTTTGGAGACTTCATAGCCCCAACCATAACCTCGTCCATGACTTTTCCTGTCTGAGGATCAATAATGTGACCGTAGTTGAGAGTGTGGCTAGCAACCTGATTCAAGTCTTTTCCTTTAAAAATTTTTTGCGCAATAGCAAAACTGTCTGTCCCGCTCAGTCGGACAATACCAATAGCCCCTTCACCTAGTGGAGTAGAGATAGCAGCGATGGTATCAAATTCACGTGTAATCATAATATTTCCTTTAATTAATAGCTCTTTTCTTGGAAATTTTTCCAAGTATCCTTTCAAATTGTAACAAATTTAGGCTATTTCTTCAATGAATGCTACTTGGAGATTGAAAAAGCCTAAGCAATTCTGCTTAAGCTAGCTTATTTGGTGCGCATTTCACCTTGAGGGAAGTAAGTTCCTTCTGGCATGTCGTTGATGATGACATGGACAGCAGATTGAGGTGCTCCAGTGTTACGGACAACAGCTTCCGTTACTTCCTTAGCAAGAGCCTTCTTTTGCTCGAGCGTGCGTCCTTCAAATAAATCGATGCGTACAAATGGCATAATAGCTTCCTCCACTAGTTTTTGATTTCTTCTATTTTACCACATTTTGCCGTTTAAAGCTTAAGAAAATTATGATATACTAGAATGTAGCAAAAATTTAGAAATGGACGTGAAGCAAGAAACATGGCACAGTTGTATTATCGTTATGGGACCATGAACTCTGGAAAGACAATCGAGATTCTCAAGGTGGCCTATAACTATGAGGAGCAAGGAAAAGGTGTTGTGATTATGACCTCGGCTCTGGATACGCGTGACGGTGTTGGCTATGTGTCGAGTCGTATTGGCATGAAACGCCCTGCCATTGCGATTGAGGAAACGACGGATATCTTCGGGTATATCCGAGACCTATCAGAAAAACCTTACTGTGTGCTGGTAGATGAGGCCCAGTTTCTCAAGCGTCACCATGTTTACGACCTAGCTCGTGTTGTTGATGAGTTAGACATACCTGTCATGGCTTTTGGTTTAAAAAATGACTTTCGCAATGAATTGTTCGAAGGTTCAAAATATCTCTTGCTTTTAGCAGACAAGATTGATGAGATTAAGACCATCTGTCAGTATTGTAAGAAAAAGGCGACTATGGTCTTGCGTACACAGGATGGATTGCCTGTTTATGATGGAGAACAGATCCAGATTGGTGGTAATGAAACCTATATCTCAGTTTGCCGTAAACATTATTTTGCCCCTGAAATCAATAAGGAGAATGAAGAAAAATGAACATCTATGATCAACTACAAGCTGTAGAAGACCGTTATGAAGAATTAGGAGAATTGCTTAGTGACCCGGATGTCGTTTCGGACACAAAGCGTTTCATGGAGCTCTCAAAAGAAGAGGCTTCAAGCCGTGATACAGTGACAGCTTACCGAGAATACAAACAAGTCCTTCAAAACATCGTTGACGCTGAAGAAATGATTAAGGAATCAGGTGGAGATGCTGACTTGGAAGAAATGGCCAAGCAAGAACTCAAAGATGCCAAGGCTGAAAAAGAAGAATACGAAGAAAAACTGAAAATCTTGCTCCTTCCTAAAGATCCGAATGATGACAAGAACATCATCTTAGAAATTCGTGGAGCAGCTGGCGGAGACGAAGCAGCACTTTTCGCTGGTGACCTCCTAACCATGTACCAAAAGTATGCGGAAGCCCAAGGCTGGCGCTTTGAAGTCATGGAGGCTTCTATGAATGGTGTCGGTGGTTTCAAAGAAGTGGTTGCCATGGTTTCAGGTCAATCTGTTTACTCTAAACTCAAGTACGAATCAGGTGCTCACCGTGTTCAACGTGTCCCTGTGACAGAAAGCCAAGGTCGTGTCCATACATCAACTGCTACAGTTCTTGTCATGCCTGAAGTCGAAGAAGTAGAATACGATATTGATCCAAAAGATCTTCGTGTTGACATCTATCACGCCTCTGGTGCTGGTGGACAGAACGTCAATAAGGTTGCGACTGCCGTTCGTATCGTTCACTTGCCAACCAATATCAAGGTTGAGATGCAGGAAGAACGTACCCAGCAGAAGAACCGTGAGAAGGCAATGAAAATCATTCGTGCGCGTGTTGCTGACCACTTTGCTCAGATTGCACAAGATGAACAAGACGCTGAGCGTAAGTCAACGATTGGTACTGGTGACCGTTCAGAACGGATCCGAACTTATAACTTCCCACAAAACCGTGTCACAGACCACCGTATTGGATTAACCCTCCAAAAACTAGATACGATTTTGTCTGGTAAATTGGACGAAGTTGTGGATGCCTTGGTGCTCTATGACCAAACACAAAAATTAGAAGAATTAAACAAATAATGAAATTAGCTCAATTATTTTCAGATTTTGAAGAAGAGTTGATAAGACAAGGAGAGGAAGCTGAAAGCCTCTCTTTTGTCTATCGTAGCCTGAAAAATCTATCTTTTACAGATTTCGTTTTTGCCCTCCAGCAGGAAGTGACGGAAGAGGAAGAAGTATTTGTAAAAGAAATTTTCCAACAGTTAGCAACTCATAAACCGGCACAGTACATCATTGGTCAGGCAGATTTTTATGGAATGCAGTTAAAAGTTGATGAGCGAGTATTGATCCCTCGTCCAGAAACAGAGGAGTTGGTGGAGCTTATCCTGGCTGAAAATCCTGAGACGAATTTTTCAGTTCTGGATATCGGAACAGGTAGTGGAGCCATTGCCCTTGCATTAGCAAAAAACAGATCAGCTTGGTCGGTGACGGCAGCAGATATTTCCCAAGAGGCTCTTAACCTTGCGTCCGAGAATGCTAAAAATCAAAAACTTAATATATTTTTCAAAAAATCTGATTGTTTTGCAGAAATTTCTGAAAAATATGATATAATTGTATCCAATCCACCCTATATCTCTCGTGAAGATGAGTCAGAGGTTGGCTTGAATGTCTTGCATTCGGAACCTCATCTAGCTCTTTTTGCAGACGAGGATGGTCTAGCTATTTACCGTAGAATTGCGGAAGATGCAAAAGACTATCTCAAAGATGGTGGTAAGATTTACCTTGAAATTGGATACAAGCAAGGTCAAAGTGTTCCCGAACTCTTTAGGAAACAGCTTCCTGAAAAACGAGTACGAACGCTCAAGGATCAGTTTAGTCAAGATAGGATGGTCGTGGTTGATGATGGACAGGATTAAACAAGAGTTGGAAAATGGTAGAGCTGTCGTTCTACCTACAGAGACAGTTTACGGTCTCTTTGCCAAGGCTTTAGACGAAAAAGCAGTTGATCATGTTTACCAACTCAAACGTCGACCTAGAGACAAGGCGCTTAACCTAAATATCGCCTCTCTAGAAGATATTTTGCACTTTTCAAAGAATCAGCCAGCTTATCTACCCAAACTTGTCGAGATCTTTTTACCAGGTCCCTTGACCATTATCCTTGAAGCTAATGACCGAGTTCCCTATTGGGTCAATTCTGGTCTTGCAACTGTTGGATTTCGGATGCCTAGTCATCCCATTACCCTTGATTTGATTCGAGAGACAGGACCCTTGATTGGGCCGTCTGCCAATATTTCAGGTCAGGAAAGTGGAGTGACCTTTAATCAAATTCTAGAGGATTTTGACCAAGAGGTTTTGGGGCTGGAAGACGATGCTTTTCTAACTGGACAGGATTCAACTATTTTGGACTTGTCTGGAGACAAGGTGAAAATCTTACGCCAAGGGGCAATTAAGCGAGAAGATATTCTTGCTCATTTGCCAGAGATTTCTTTTGAGGAGGAATGAGATGCTAAGAGATTTGCAAGAAACCGATGTGAAAGCTATTTGTGATATCAACCAAGAGGCGTTGGGTTATTCTTTTAGTCAAGAGGAGACAGCTAGTCAACTAGCTAGACTGGATCAGGATTCCCATCATTTCCTTCTTGGCTATGAGGATGAAGCTAGTCATGCCTTGCTTGGATATGTCCACGCTGAGGTCTATGAATCACTTTATTCTAAAGCAGGATTTAATATTTTAGCCTTAGCAGTTTCACCTCAAGCGCAAGGGCAAGGTATTGGTAAAAGCTTATTGCAAGGGTTGGATCAAGAAGCAAAAAGACGCGGCTATGGGTTTATCCGCTTAAACTCTGCCGATCATCGTCTGGGTGCTCATGCATTTTATGAAAAAGTTGGTTATACTTGTGATAAAGTGCAGAAACGGTTTATTCGCATCTTTTAGTTTATTTTCTTAGACTAAAGGACCTGTCACACAATAAAGGAGAAGACCTATGATTTTTGACAAAGATGATTTTAAAGCATACGATGCTGAACTCTGGAATGCTATTGCCAAAGAAGAGGAACGCCAACAAAACAACATTGAATTGATTGCTTCGGAAAACGTAGTTTCCAAGGCTGTCATGGCAGCTCAAGGGTCTATCTTGACGAATAAATACGCCGAAGGCTACCCAGGACGCCGTTATTATGGTGGAACAGATGTAGTAGACGTAGTAGAAACTCTAGCCATTGAACGTGCAAAAGAAATTTTCGGTGCTAAATTCGCCAATGTCCAACCTCACTCAGGAAGCCAAGCCAACTGTGCTGCTTACATGGCCTTGATTGAGCCTGGCGATACGGTTATGGGAATGGATTTGGCAGCAGGTGGTCACTTGACTCATGGTGCTCCTGTTAGCTTCTCAGGTCAAACCTACAACTTTGTTTCTTATAGTGTGGATCCTGAAACGGAATTCTTGGACTTTGATGCTATCTTGAAACAAGCCCAAGAAGTAAAACCAAAATTGATTGTAGCAGGTGCTTCAGCCTATTCTCAAATTATCGACTTTTCAAAATTCCGTGAAATTGCGGATGCTGTTGGTGCGAAGCTCATGGTCGATATGGCACATATTGCTGGTTTGGTGGCGGCTGGTCTACATCCAAGCCCAGTGCCATACGCTCACATCACGACAACAACGACCCACAAAACCCTTCGAGGACCTCGTGGTGGTTTGATTTTGACTAATGACGAAGAACTTGCCAAGAAAATCAATTCAGCTATTTTCCCTGGTATTCAAGGTGGTCCTTTGGAGCATGTTGTGGCAGCTAAAGCTGTTTCTTTCAAAGAAGTCTTAGATCCGGCTTTCAAGGAATATGCTGCTAATGTTATCAAAAACAGCAAGGCTATGGCAGATGTCTTCTTGCAAGACCCTGATTTCCGTATTATTTCTGGCGGAACTGAAAACCACCTCTTCCTAGTGGATGTGACTAAGGTTGTAGAAAACGGAAAAGTTGCTCAAAACTTGCTGGATGAAGTCAATATTACCCTAAATAAAAACTCAATCCCTTACGAAAGCTTGTCACCATTCAAGACAAGTGGTATTCGTATCGGAGCAGCAGCCATTACTGCACGTGGATTTGGTGAAGAAGAAAGTCGCAAAGTGGCTGAACTGATCATTAAAACCCTTAAAAATGCAGAAAATGATGCTGTCTTAGAAGAAGTGAGAAGTGCAGTCAAAGAATTGACAGATGCCTTCCCATTATACGAGGACTAATACTTTTATGGACATTTATATTAAGAAAGCCATTATCCATCAGTTCAGTCCGGATGATACCGAGCTGTTCCTAGCGGATAAGTTTCTCAATATCACTCCAAAAATCGAAGAATACTTGCGTAAAAAAATTGAACGTGTGTATTCAGATGAAGCTAAGACTGGGATTTTCGAAGAAGAAAATCCCTTCTTCAATCACATCACAGACGATTTGTTGGAGACATCAGTAACACTGGCTAATCTCTGGAAAGAGGAGTTCAGTATTTCTGAAAATCTAAAGACCAATGACTTGATTTTTGTGCAATTTTCTAAAGAAGGTGTAGAACATTTCGCTTTCTTACGAATTGCTCTGCGGGAGACCTTGACCCACCTCGGAGGAGAAGTTGATAATCCAATCAAGCTAACTCAGAATAACCTGCCTGGATTTGGAACGGGTGCCGACGAAGCCTTGGTGGTCAATCTTCAGAGTCGCAAGTACCATCTGATTGAAAAACGAATCAAGTACAACGGGGCTTTCTTGAACTATTTTTCAGACAATCTCCTTGCCGTCGCCCCTAAGATTTCACCTAAGAAATCCATCAAGGAACTGGAAAAAACAGCCCAGAGAATTGCTGAAACTTTTAACACAGATGATTTTCAATTTCAATCCAAGGTCAAATCAGCCATTTTCAACAACCTAGAAGAAAGCAATGAATTGTCACCAGAAAAATTGGCCAACGACCTTTTTGACAATAATCTGACGGCTCGTTTGAGCTTTATTGATCAAGTAAAGGAAGCTGTACCAGAGCCTGTTCAATTTGATGAAATTGATGCCAGTCGTCAGCTTAAAAAATTTGAAAACCAAAAACTTTCCTTGTCAAATGGAATTGAGCTCATCGTTCCCAATAACGTCTATCAAGACGCCGAGTCTGTTGAGTTTATCCAAAATGATAATGGAACCTACTCTATCTTAATCAAAAATATCGAGGATATCCAAAGTAAATAATGTTTAAACGAATTCGAAGAGTGCTTGTACTAGCAGTCTTCCTTTTTGCTGGCTATAAATCTTACCGCGTTCACCAGGATGTCAAGCAAGTCATGACCTATCAACCCATGGTGCGAGAAATCTTGAGTGAAAAAGACACCCCAGCAAACGAAGAGCTTGTGCTCGCTATGATTTATACCGAAACGAAAGGAAAAGAAGGCGATGTCATGCAGTCTAGTGAGTCTGCAAGTGGTTCTACCAACACTATCAATGATAATGCCTCTAGCATTCGGCAAGGCGTTCAAACTTTGACAGACAATCTCTATCTGGCCCAGAAGAAGGGGGTAGATGTTTGGACAGCTGTTCAAGCCTATAATTTTGGACCTGCCTATATCGATTTTATCGCCCAAAATGGTAAGGAAAACACCTTGGCTCTGGCCAAACAGTACTCTCATGAGACTGTTGCTCCCTTACTTGGCAATACCACAGGAAAGACTTATAGTTATATTCACCCCATTTCCATTTTTCACGGTTCTGAACTCTATGTAAATGGAGGAAACTATTATTATTCTAGACAGGTGCAACTCAACCTTTACATCATCAAAACTTTCACTCTCTTTTCGACATCTGGCTAGTCCAGGTGTTTTTGCTATAAGTTTTCTTTAAGATAGATATATTACTCTAGAAAGGTAAAGGAGGGAATTCCCTATGAGAAAGAAACTCTTTCTGACTAGTGCTGCGGTCTTGTGGGCAGTAACAGCTATGAATAGCGTCCATGCAGCAACAGATGTGCAAAAAGTTATCGATGAAACCTATGTCCAACCTGAATATGTCCTAGGTTCATCATTGTCTGAAGATCAAAAAAATCAAACCCTTAAAAAACTAGGCTACAATGCCTCAACAGACACCAAAGAACTAAAGACCATGACACCTGATGTCTATTCTAAGATTATGAATGTGGCCAATGACTCTAGTTTACAATTGTATTCATCAGCCAAGATTCAAAAGCTAGGTGACAAATCGCCACTTGAGGTCAAGATTGAAACACCAGAAAACATCACTAAGGTGACTCAGGATATGTACCGAAATGCAGCCGTAACTTTGGGTGTGGAACACGCCAAAATCACTGTAGCAGCCCCTATTCCAGTTACAGGTGAGAGTGCCTTAGCAGGGATTTACTATTCGCTAGAAGCTAATGGTGCAAAGGTTCCGCAAGCCAATAAAGACTTGGCTCAAGAAGAGTTGAAGGCTTTGTCCGATATCAATGCTGAAAACAAGGACAAGTCAGGCTATGATGCTAATAAATTAAACGTTGCCCTCACTGATATCAAGTCAGGACTTGCCAAAGCTAAGGAAAGCAAGGGAAATCTGACAGAGGAAGATGTCCGCAAAATCGTTGAAGATACCTTAAAAAATTACAAACTTGATCAGGTTATAACAGGAAACCAGATCAATATCATCATCAATTTTGCTTTGAATCTCTCAAAGAGTGATATCCTCAGCAATGCAGACTTCACTAAAACACTAAATGACCTTAAACAAAGTATCGTATCACAAGCTGGTGACAGTTTTAAAAATATCAACCTTAACTTTGATGCGGATAAGGCACTAGAGGACGGCGGTAACTTCTTAAGCTTCCTCTGGCAAGCCATTGTCAACTTTTTTAAGAGTTTTGGTTCTTAAGAAATTTCATGGTATAATAGATGGTAACCGTAACGTTGCCGTCTTTTTTGTCGGCCAATAGAAAGAGAAGAGAATGTTAAAGAAAAATGATATTGTAGAAGTTGAAATTGTTGATTTGACCCATGAAGGTGCAGGAGTTGCCAAGGTAGATGGTTTGGTCTTTTTTGTAGAGAATGCTTTACCAAGTGAAAAAATCCTCATGCGTGTCCTCAAGGTCAATAAAAAGATTGGTTTTGGTAAAGTTGAAGAATACCTTGTCCAGTCACCACACCGTAATCAAGATCTAGATTTGGCTTACCTGCGTTCAGGAATCGCTGATTTAGGTCACCTTGCTTACCCAGAACAGCTCAAGTTTAAAACTAAGCAAGTCAAGGACAGTCTATACAAGATTGCTGGAATTGCAGATGTAGAGGTTGCTGAAACGCTTGGTATGAAAAATCCAGTCAAGTACCGCAACAAGGCGCAGGTGCCTGTTCGTCGAGTAAATGGTATTTTGGAAACTGGATTTTTCCGTAAGAATTCCCATGACCTCATGCCTCTAGAAGATTTCTTTATCCAGGATCCTGTGATTGATGAGGTAGTAGTAGGTCTACGTGACTTGCTCCGTCGTTATGATTTGAAACCTTATGATGAAAAGGAACAAGCTGGTTTGATTCGTAATCTTGTGGTGCGTAGAGGTCACCACTCAGGACAAATCATGGTTATTTTGGTAACAACTCGTCCCAAAGTTTTTCGTGTGGAGCAATTGATTGAACAAGTCATCAAGCAGTTTCCAGAGATTGTATCTGTTATGCAAAATATCAACGAACAAAATACCAATGTTATTTTTGGTAAGGAATGGCGCACGCTTTATGGACAAGACTTTATCACTGACCAGATGTTGGGAAATGACTACCAAATCGCTGGACCCGCTTTTTACCAAGTCAATACTGAAATGGCTGAAAAACTTTATCAAACAGCCATTGACTTTGCTGAATTAAAAGAAGATGACGTGGTCATTGATGCCTATTCTGGTATCGGGACGATTGGCCTCTCTGTTGCCAAACATGTCAAGGAAGTCTATGGTGTCGAAGTGATTCCAGAAGCGGTTGAGAATAGCAAGAAGAATGCTCAACTGAACAATATTTCAAACGCCCACTATGTCTGTGACACAGCTGAAAATGCTATGAAAAATTGGCTCAAGGATGGGATTCAACCAAGTCTTATCTTAGTGGACCCACCAAGAAAAGGACTCACAGAAAGCTTCATCAAGGCAAGTAGCCAAACAGGAGCTAACCGCATCGCCTATATCTCATGTAATGTCGCGACTATGGCGCGTGATATCAAACTCTACCAAGAATTGGGATATAAGTTGAAGAAAGTCCAGCCAGTTGATCTGTTTCCGCAGACGCACCATGTTGAGGCGGTAAGTTTGCTAGTCAAGGAGTAAAACGACGAAGATTAGCATTTACTTCCGCCCATGCGATAGCTGTCCGTGATTGACAAGTGCTAGCACGCAGACAGAACGGAGATAGCGAACCGCTGAGTGTGTCGCTCTGCTCGTAAAAGCTTAGAAACCTTTGAACGAAAGGGATAATGAAAGCCTTGATTGCAAGGCTTTTTGCTTTATGGTGGGTAAGTATCAGAGTGAGAAAATTTTTGGAATGAGTAGAAGTGATAGCTAGAAATTATCAGTTTCTATTTCCATTTACCCTGTGGGTACGTGTTTGTTTCCATTGACAAGGAGTTTGTGGGAATAGAAATGTACCCACCTTGTTTGAATCAAGTGAAGTGTAGTTGAAGGAAATCTGTTGAAAGCAATACTTCATTTTACCGAATGTCCACTCTTTTTTGCAAACTCAATTTATCAATAAATGAAATGAGGGAATGTAAAATGAAATATTTTGAGGTTGAGTTAGAAAATCCTGATGAATTTTTAAAACTACAAACAGAAGATTTTGTGAAAGCTAATCGCTTGCTACTAAGGAAGATAATCCAGAGCGTTACAGTCTATGAAGAAAACTTCGTCATATCCTTTAAATCTGGCATCGAATTGGAAGTATGAGTCTCATTCCATAACTTTTATATTGAACATATCATCTTGTTGTGTTATACTATAAATTGATATAAACAAAGATGTAGGAGGAACCGAAACTATGACAGCCTCAATGCGTTTAAGATAAGCTGGCAATAAAAAAAGCAGAATCTATACCCGATGATAGGCTTTTTTGTTGTGCTTATTTATACGATATTGAGCATTCATTAGTTACGGTGAGGATATTGGTTATTTAACTATACCTTTATTTAACTATGTCTTTAATATGAATGTTTCCAAATTGTATGTATGCAGACCAAAAGCCACATTGTGGGGTTTGGCCTGCATTTTTTATTGCCTAGAATGCTATTCAAAATAGAAATTCAAGCAAAATAATATGCAGGAGATAATATAAATGGAAAAATACAACAATTGGAAACGAAAATTTTATGCAATATGGGCAGGGCAAGCAGTATCATTAATCACTAGTGCCATCCTGCAAATGGCGATTATTTTTTACCTTACAGAAAAAACAGGATCTGCGATGGTCTTGTCTATGGCTTCATTAGTAGGTTTTTTACCCTATGCGATTTTGGGACCTGCCATTGGTGTGCTAGTGGATCGTCATGATAGGAAGAAGATAATGATTGGTGCCGATTTAATTATCGCAGCAGCTGGTGCAGTGCTTGCTATTGTTGCATTCTGTATGGAGCTACCTGTCTGGATGATTATGATAGTATTGTTTATCCGTAGCATTGGAACAGCTTTTCATACCCCAGCACTCAATGCGGTTACACCACTTTTAGTACCAGAAGAACAGCTAACGAAATGCGCAGGCTATAGTCAGTCTTTGCAGTCTATAAGCTATATTGTTAGTCCGGCAGTTGCAGCACTCTTATACTCCGTTTGGGATTTAAATGCTATTATTGCCATCGACGTATTGGGTGCTGTGATTGCATCTATTACGGTAGCAATTGTACGTATACCTAAGCTGGGTAATCAAGTGCAAAGTTTAGAACCAAATTTCATAAGGGAGATGAAAGAAGGAGTTGTGGTTCTGAGACAAAACAAAGGATTGTTTGCCTTATTACTCTTAGGAACACTATATACTTTTGTTTATATGCCAATCAATGCACTATTTCCTTTAATAAGCATGGAACACTTTAATGGAACGCCTGTGCATATTTCTATTACGGAAATTTCCTTTGCATTTGGGATGCTAGCAGGAGGCTTATTATTAGGAAGATTAGGGGGCTTCGAAAAGCATGTATTACTAATAACAAGTTCATTTTTTATAATGGGGACCAGTTTAGCCGTTTCGGGAATACTTCCTCCAAATGGATTTGTAATATTCGTAGTTTGCTGTGCAATAATGGGGCTTTCGGTGCCATTTTATAGCGGTGTGCAAACAGCTCTTTTTCAGGAGAAAATTAAGCCTGAATATTTAGGACGTGTATTTTCTTTGATCGGAAGTATCATGTCACTTGCTATGCCAATTGGGTTAATTCTTTCTGGATTCTTTGCTGATAAAATCGGTGTAAATCATTGGTTTTTACTATCAGGTATTTTAATTATTGGCATTGCTATAGTTTGCCAAATGATAACTGAGGTTAGAAAATTAGATTTAAAATAAACAATATTGGAGGAATATTTATGTATCTTATTTTCATGTAACTCTTCCTGCTAAAATCGCAGGGTTTTCCCTGCATACAAGCAAATGAAAGCATGCGATTATAGACAGGAGGAAATGTTATGGAATTAATATTAAAAGCAAAAGACATTCGTGTGGAATTCAAAGGACGCGATGTTTTAGATATAAATGAATTAGAAGTATATGATTATGACCGTATTGGTTTAGTAGGAGCAAATGGTGCTGGAAAAAGCACTTTACTCAGGGTACTTTTAGGAGAATTAACTCCCCCAGGATGTAAAATGAATCGTCTGGGTGAACTTGCCTATATTCCCCAGTTGGACGAAGTAACTCTGCAGGAGGAAAAAGATTTTGCACTTGTAGGCAAGCTAGGTGTTGAGCAATTAAATATACAGACTATGAGCGGTGGTGAAGAAACAAGGCTTAAAATAGCACAGGCCTTATCGGCACAGGTTCATGGTATTTTAGCGGATGAACCTACGAGCCATTTAGACCGTGAAGGAATTGATTTTCTAATAGGACAGCTAAAATATTTTACAGGTGCACTGTTAGTTATTAGCCATGACCGCTATTTTCTTGATGAAATAGTAGATAAAATATGGGAACTGAAAGATGGCAAAATCACTGAGTATTGGGGAAACTATTCTGATTATCTTCGTCAGAAAGAGGAAGAACGTAAGAGCCAAGCTGCAGAATACGAACAATTTATTGCGGAACGTGCCCGATTGGAAAGGGCTGCGGAGGAAAAGCGAAAACAGGCTCGTAAAATAGAACAGAAGGCAAAAGGTTCTTCAAAGAAAAAAAGTACTGAAGACGGAGGGCGTTTAGCTCATCAAAAATCAATAGGAAGTAAGGAAAAAAAGATGTATAATGCTGCTAAAACCCTAGAGCACAGGATTGCGGCCTTAGGAAAAGTAGAAGCTCCGGAAGGCATTCGCAGAATTCGTTTCAGGCAAAGTAAAGCATTGGAGCTCCATAATCCATACCCTATAGTCGGTGCAGAAATTAATAAAGTATTTGGGGATAAGGCTCTGTTTGAAAATGCATCTTTTCAAATTCCGTTAGGAGCAAAAGTGGCGTTAACTGGTGGTAATGGAATCGGAAAAACAACTTTAATCCAAATGATCTTAAACCATGAAGAAGGAATTTCTATTTCGCCTAAGGCAAAAATAGGTTACTTTGCACAGAATGGTTACAAGTACAACAGTAATCAGAATGTTATGGAGTTTATGCAGAAGGATTGTGACTACAATATATCAGAAATTCGTTCAGTGCTAGCATCTATGGGGTTCAAACAGAACGATATTGGAAAAAGTTTATCTGTTTTAAGCGGTGGAGAAATTATAAAATTGTTGCTTGCTAAAATGCTCATAGGTAGATATAACATCCTAATAATGGATGAACCCAGTAACTTCCTTGACATACCAAGTTTAGAGGCTTTGGAAATACTAATGAAGGAGTACACCGGAACTATCGTGTTTATCACCCACGATAAACGATTACTCGAAAATGTAGCAGATGTAGTTTATGAAATTAGAGATAAGAAAATAAATCTGAAACATTAAATTTAAGGTAGTCGCTGGTCAGTATAGTCTGTTCTGGTTGGCGACTCCATTGTTAAAGAGTATAAAGACTTTAGATTTTATGAATATTAAAAATAGGAACAGTCAATTGAACTGCTCCTATTTTTCTGCTAAATATATTGTAGTTTTCTTATATGTATAATGATAGATTAGCGGATTCTCATCTACGGTACTTACTTCAAATATGAAGAAGTGATCGCGGTTATCTCTGGACTTTTCCTTATTGAGGACAAAGTAATTCTTACGTGAAGTCGCCATTGTTTTTAGGATATCATCAGTTAGGAAGGTCAATGGAATATTCATGTTAGAGTAGCGGTAGAAGTCACGTTCAAAATCTTGGTAGCTCTCGCTATAATAGTCCATTTGTAGGTGATTACGCTGAAACTCAAGCTGATTCATAGAGCACCTCCTCGACAAGTTCAATACTAATAATGTCTTTTAATTTCAAATTGATGTGACCTGTTGTAGTTTTTATCAAAATGAAATCTTTGGTCAGACTTGGTATTGTTCCAGTGTAGGAAACACGCTTGTTTTTTTCAATCACTTGAATGCGTGTGCGTAGCTGCCCGGCGTATACTTGACTGAGGAGTAATAATTTCTTCTCTAGTGATAAGTCAGACATGTACGTTACTTTGTTTGTATCATCAGAGAGTGCTGATGCATGTTCAGATAGGAAAAAGCCCATCCATTTTTGCATCTTTGTATCCTGGTACTCTCTTGCTGATTGAAATGGTAAATATGAACGGTCAATCATATCAAATCCTTTCTATGCAGAGGCAAGGGTATTTTTATCAAATTGAATCGTAAAACCTTGAATTCCCCCACCTGTGTAACATTCTTTAAAGCGATTGATTACCTCAGTATAGATTATCACAGATGAGCTTGTTGGCTTAATGCTAAATGTAAATTCCAATGGTAATCGGTTTTCAGATTTAGCATGTACTAGTCGTATCGATATTTCAGTTGTTTTGAGTTTTCTCTGACGAAGTTTTGAAGTTGCTGTTTCAACGATTCCATGTAAAAATCTTTCAAGCATTTCAATATCATTACATCCTTTGCTACGGATTTCTGAAAATTGTACTGTATTTTTTTCTTGTTTCATTTTAATCCCTCCAATCCACCCGCGGAATGACCACCGATAAGTTTACTGCGTTCAATATTTCTGGAACCTTCAGTTAGGACGGTTCCTTTTTGTATGGCTAAAAAACCAAACTGTTCTCTGACAACATCAATAGCTGTCTGAAGTCTATTATCTTTTTCAATTTGTTCTACATCATCAAAGAGTGATAGTAGAGTATAGCTTTCATCTACGAAGCCACTATAAGATACACCAATTTGTCTCACTGCACCAGAGGTGTATTTTTTCGGAATAATACAAGTACATGACTCACCATTGTTTTGGGGAGATTTGCGGGTTCAATTTTATTCTGAGCATTTATAGATTTTTTCATCTCAGTCCTAGAATAGCCAATATGAATAGAAACGACAGTAGTCAATACTAGGGCTACTGTTCCGTTCCACAGTATCATTTAAAAATCATTTTCACACCCTTTCGTCTATTAGTATAGAAGAAAGCTCTCAGCACATGTGGAGTGTGTAGCTCTGCTCGTAAAAGCCTAGAAACCTTTGAACGAAAGGGATAAACAAAAGCCTTTATTGCAAGGCTTTTTGTATTGGGGTGGGTAAGTATCAGAGTGAGAATACAAGGTGACTGTCTTCATGTGCTAACCTTATAGGCTCTCAATCTATTTCCATAAAACCTAGGGGATACGGAGTTGTTTCCATAGACTAGGGGCAAACGGGAATAAACGTTCCCCCCTTATTAATTAAACTCAAGCAATGTTTGATCTTTGGAAAACAGTAGAAATAAGGTATACATTTTATAAATTTTAAGTCTTTGAAATTATTTTAGATTCCAATGTTTTTTTAGTACCTTGAAAGTTGAGTTCAACTTTTTTTAACATCTCGCTGAAAGGTAGTTCTATAACTTTGATTCCTCTGTGTAATCGTTTGGATATTACTTAAAAATTTTGGGGAGTAGAGTAGTAATAGACACAATCAAATTGTGTGGTTTGTTATGTTTGAAAATGAAGTAAAATATCGACTTGTAAAAGTAGGTTCGAAGTCATTACTATACAAAGATTTTTTCTATCGAAGAATAAAAAATTAGTTATTATTGTTTCAACATGAATTGAAACCTAAATTTTTAGAACTTGAGAATGTGGATATAGAATTGGAAGTGTTGGAGGGAGATAATGAGAAGTAAATCAATTGAAATTATTCCAGTCTTTCTCGTTTGAAATTTGTTAGAAATTCAGATAACTTTTGTTTTTCTTCTTCACTCATTGGTGGTGTATTAGGATCTTCGACAGAAAATTCAATAGGATAGAACACTCCATCAATTTCAATCCATTCTCTTCTTCGATGGCAGTTACAGTCTAAGTCATGTTCGATAATTTCCATTAGTTTTTTTCTTTCTAAGTATGGTAGTTGTTCTGTTTAGTATAGACAATTAGAGAATAATTACAATATTTCGCTCCTCAGTCGAAGTGAATTTTTTTGTGAATTAGATATAGCTTTTTCAAAGTGAGCAATACTAAAAATCTAAATAGAAGAATTTTCTTTGTAGCCATAAGCAAGCAATTCTAAAAAAATTTAAAATACTTTTAACTTCCAATCACAGGCATAAAGTGACCTACGACTTTGCCAACAATGCGTGGCTCATCTTCATAAGGAATAAACTTATTTGGATACTTATCATTTAAGGATACCATTCTAAAACCCTCTTTTTCACGATAAAGTTTCTTGATAAAGACTGAATCATTCCACGATAGAGCATATACTGCGCCATCATAGTCGAATCCACTGGAACGAATAAGAGCTACCTCACCATCTTGATAGATTGGTTCCATAGACTTACCACTAATCCAAGTAGCGATATCATATCCAAGCTGTTCTTCGTCTGAGTAGACGGTTTCAGTTTCATATTCATCAAATAAAGATTCTCCAAGACCGGCCGAAAGTTGGATATCTGATAGCACCTGCACTGAAAAGAGAGGAGTGACTTTTGTTGAGCTTTGTTGTGAAAGTAGTAATTCTTCAACATATTCTTCAGCTTTTATTTGATTATCAGGAGATAACTGAAGATAGTTATTGACAATATTGTACTCAGATTCAAAGTAGGATACTTCAACATCTAAGATTTCAGCAAGTGCAACTAGATTTTTTTGGTTAGGTTTGGCACGTCCAGATTCCCAGCTATTGTATGACGATCGATTGATATTGAGTAAATCAGCTATTTCAGTCTGAGAAAAACCTTTAGAAATCCTCTTTGTTTTGAGATTTTTTTTGGAAAACATGGTATAATACTCCTGTGTTGTTTTATAAAACAACACAATTGTATCAAAAATAATATAATTTGTCAATGGCAACTTGAGTTAAATGATTTTTGTTTTTAAGAAATATTTGTAAGGTTTTTATAAATACTATGTGTTATAATAGAAAGGTACTTTTAAAAGGACTCTTTGGAGGATAGTGTGAAGATTTCCTATAACCCTTTATGGCAGACAATTGCTGATAGAGGTATCAGAAAAAATCAGTTTAGGTTAGGTGCAAAAATTAGTTCAAGTACTTATACCAAATTGATTAATAATGATTGTATAACTACAGATACTTTACTAAAAATAGCTAATTATTTATCTTGTAATGTATCAGAAATTGTTGAATTTAAAGATGTAAATCTATAATTGGAGAGTAAAAATGTTAAAATTAGCTACTGCTTTTAGTGGAATTGGTGCAATAGAACATGCTTTAGAGCGTCTAGGCATTCCATATTCCATTGAATTTGCTTGTGATAATGGGGATGTCGATATTCTTTCAAAAGAAATCCCTGATACTATCAAAGATGTTAAAGATGAAATAACAGAACTTGGAAATGTTGTTGATAGGTATAATGACGATGACAGTTGGTTGATTGATAAGCTGTCTAAAGTGTCTCAATCTTTAATTGAGTTTGAAGAATCAATCGGAACATTTTCAGTAAATCAGTTTAAAAAGGTGATTGAACTTTCTTCAGAAATATTAGATAGTGATTCACTTAATGTAAATCAGCGTAAATTTTATATTTTAACTTTAAAAAATATAAAGGAAACAGATAACGCTGATAAAATTTATCAATCAATTAAATTGAGCATTAAGTTGAATAATGATCTTCCGAAGTTATCGGATATTTATAAATTCCCCAAACTAGAAATAGGTTTAGTTAGGTTGAAGGAACTTGCTAAAGATTTTAAAGCAATTCGAGAAGAACTTTCTATGCTTCATGAGCGAATTAATACAGAAAGTATCCGTAAGAAAGTTTTCAGTCTTCAAACATTAGAGGAGCAAAAGGCTTATGTTGATAAACTGTATGAAGGCAGGGAGAAACAAAATAATGTTAGAAAATCATACTTCGCAAATTATGAAATTGATGAATCTCGTTTTCATTGGAATGTCTCTTTTCTAGATGGAACAAAGTACCAAGATGTGGACTTGTTTGTTGGTGGAAGTCCATGTCAATCATTTAGTTTGGTTGGTAAACAAAGAGGACTTGGAGATACTCGTGGCACACTTTTTTATGAATATGCTCGTTTGGTTAGTGAATTAAAACCTAAAGTATTTATTTATGAGAATGTTCGTGCTATTTTAAGTAATGATGAAGGACGCACTTGGAAAACCATGACTCAAATTTTTGAGGATTTAGGATATGAATGGAAATTTCAAATTCTTAATGCTAGAGATTATGGAATCCCACAAAACAGAGAACGAGTTTTTGTAGTTGGTTTCCGTAAGGATCTTGATTTTGAGGAATTTTCATTCCCTAAAAAGAAAGAACTGACCAAAGTTATGCAGGATTTCTTATTGGATAATGTATCAGGTAAATACTATCTTGCTAAGAAAGGGGTAGATTTTGTCCTGTCAGATAAGAACCTAGAGAAACGCTACACACAGATCGATGGAGAAATTCAACTTTGTCAAAAGAAAAATCAGCAATTCAACTGGCATGGCGATTTTATATTTGAGGAAGAGAATAAAGACAAAGAGAAGTTGATTGAAGATTTAGATAAATACTTCTTATCTGAAAAAGTTAAAAAATATGTTCTGTCTTCAGGAACAAAAGGTTTTTACTCAAAACCAAAAACTGACTTAGAAATTGCTCGTCCATTGTTAACTACAATGCACAAAATGCACCGTGCAGGTGTCGATAATTATGTAACTACTGAAGGTCGACTTCGCAAGCTTACTCCAAGAGAGTGTTTGAGATTAATGGGTTACTGTGATAGTTTTAAAATAGTAGTGTCAGATACAGCAATTTACCAACAAGCTGGAAATTCAATCGTAGTCGATGTTATGATGGCCATTGTTAAGCAAATATATAAATCTTATCCAAAATTAGGAGAGTGAAATGGAAATACAGAAGTTTAATATCCCAAGCAGTTTTGTTAGTAAAAAATTGAAATTAGATTCTGACGCTGGTGCTGGTGAAGCCAAATTATTTGTGGGCTCGAAAGGAAATGAAGATCAACTAAAATCATTTTTCTCAAACTTTAGTGATTTTACATCATATAAAATACATAAAGCAGATTTACTAGACTATCTAAAAACTGTTAAAATTGAGTATGTTGGTCAGAAATACAATAAATATAAAGAAATTGATTATGACTATTTTAAAATGGTTGAAGAGTATGTTTCTAAATTAGAAGATTCAATTGAAATTAAACTGGAACTATACAGTGATGAAAAACGTGTATATATTAGACCAACAGAAGATTATAAAAAAATATTCAATTCTTTGATAAGAAATCTTGCACTTCCCAAAATTACTCAGTTAGTTGTAGAGAGAATAAATGAATTTGAGTTTGTAATAAAATTGGAAGTTGACATTAATAAGTTATATACTTCTGAGCTAGTGACTAACATTGAATTAGTTTATAAAAGTAATTTTTCTTCTGTTTTTTCTCTAAATAGAGTTCTTTTTGGTGCACCTGGTACTGGTAAGAGTCATAAGTTAGGTGAAGATATGGTCAATTTACTTGAAAATGCTGAAAAAGACTATGAGAGGGTAACTTTCCATCCAGATTATACCTTTTCTCAGTTTGTTGGTACTTATAAACCGGTTCCTATTATAAATAAGGATGGAAAAGAAGAAATCTCTTATCAATATGTCCCTGGGCCATTCATCCGTTCTTATGTAAAAGCACTTAAGAGTGCTCAAACAGATAATCCTAAACCTTATCTTTTGCTAATCGAGGAGATTAACCGAGCTAAGGTTGCAGCAGTCTTTGGTGACATTTTCCAATTATTGGACAGAACAAATGGTGTCAGTGAATATCCAATTCGTACTTCTGAGGATTTGAGACAGTATCTTGCGAACGAACTGAAAGTTTCAGAAGATCAAGTAGCTACATTGACTTTGCCAGACAACCTATATATTTGGGCCACAATGAATAGCGCTGACCAAGGTGTTTTCCCTATGGATACTGCCTTTAAGAGACGCTGGGATTTTGAGTATCTAGAATTGGATGGCGGAGAAGCTGAGATTGAAGGATATAAATTTAATGTTGGGAGTCAAACTTATGAATGGAATGCACTTCGTAAGGCTCTCAATGAAGTTCTATCTGAAGACTACAAAATCAATGAAGATAAGTTGATGGGTCCATTCTTCATTAAACTTGATTCGTATAAGATTGAGGTTAAATCAGATGCTAGTAATCCAGCCGAGTCAGATAAGAAATCTTATGAGTCTATCCTAAATGACGAGTTTCTTGATGTCTTCAAGAACAAGGTCTTGATGTATCTCTTTGATGATGCTGCTAAGCAGAAGAGGAAAGATTTCTTCCAAGGAGTAGAGAATTCAAACAGATACTCAGTTATCTGTAAAGAGTTTGAAGCGAAAGGATTACAGATTTTTGCTCATAGCGTCTCAAAAAAATATGATGATTTTGCTTCAAGCGATAAGGACTAGATTATATGAAGTCAGTGTTTATTCGTGAACAAAAGAGATATACCTTTCATGAACTTCAATTTAGATTTAATCTAGATAAAGAACCACTTCAAAAATTACTCCTACGCTTGAAATCCTTTGGTATCTTAAAAACTGTAAAAAACACTAAAGAACAACAGGAACTATCAGATTTATTTGAAGAAGATGCTGAACTGGAGGAACTTTCTACTGGTGGGAGTGAGTTGCTCTATGTCTTTACCTATGTTGGGCTTGTGATGATTCAGAACTTCGTTCTTAAGTGTTATCCTAAGTATATCAATAAGGAAAAAGAACTCGATATCAAGCTCAAAGAGGTTATTCAAGTCATTGAGAAAGCTGATCAGAAGGAACAAGAAATACTGATTTATTCAGAGTATGATTCAAGCAGCTCTTTCAATGAACTAGCTCTAATTATGTATTTCTTGAATGATTATTTTGAGTATGGTTTGTACAATGTTGAGGATACAATTTTAGAAATCAATGGTTATGGGGATATTAACTGGGATAAAACTATTAATGACACCTTTACCATTATTTCGAATAATCGTCCTTATTATCCAGAGTTGCTTACTCAACGGAAGATTCATGATGAGACACACTTTATCAAACAACTTCATGAAATTATTTTGACTCAAGCCACTAAGACTTTGCAGGATGCTGATTTGCATGACTTGTTAGGCTTACCAGAACTTCTTTTGACAGAGGAGAAGATGGACGATTTAGCTGAAAAGGACTATATTCTTTATCGAATCGAGCAGCAACTTTCTGTTGAGTTTAATACTAGAAACCAATTGTTACTAAAAGCTCTTTATATCTACGTTGATAATAAGGATACATCATCAGAAAAAAGTGATATCAGTTTCTTTGGAACGAACTCATTCCATGTGGTTTGGGAGAAAGCTTGTGCAGTAGCTTTTGAAAATCATCTTGATTATTCACTCAAGTCTCTTGGACTGGGTGATAGCACAAAAAGCTTGAAAGATATTATTGAGAAACCTAAATGGACTTCAAAAGGAATTGAAAAGAAAAGTGATACCTTGATTCCAGATACCATATCAGTTCAGTCTCCTCTGTTTATGATTTTTGATGCTAAGTATTATCTATTAAAAGTTGAGGATAAAGGACTATACAATAATCCAGGGATTGGAGATGTGACGAAACAATTCTTGTATCAACTAGCTTATAAAGATTTGCTTGCTTCCCAAGAAGAACTAGTTGTGAAAAATTTCTTTGTGATGCCAACTGAGTCAGAAACAGATCTTGACTTTGGTTCAGTGACCATGGAGATGTTTACAGGTAAAACTTTGGAATTGAGTCCTGTTTATATCATCAAATTGAATGTAGATGAAGTTTATCGTGCATATTTAGAGGAAAGGCCACTTAAGGAAGTAATTGAAACATTAAAAGCTAGCAGTAGTGTTTAGTTGACTATTTGATTAGTCTAGAAATAATAAATGGGGGAACTGAAGTAACATTGTAGGAACAGCAACCTGATGAGGGTTGCTGTTTCAAATTGTAAAATATCACAATTTTTGATATACTAGTAGAGTAAATTGTTCATTTAACTCGATTCCCGATGACAGGCTAGGAGTTATTAGTCTGGTTGTACTGGTGTGCTTATTAGTTAAGAAGCTCTCTGTCAATGAGAAAGGAGATTTTATGAATCCAGTAATGTTAAAAATAATCGAAACTCATAACGAGGTTCTTGGTTTCATTTCTAGTTTGTACCTTATAATTCAAACCGTCGCCCATAAACTTGGAATCTTAACTAATGAATCGGGTTAAGTGAATAATTGCAATGTAACGTCAGCAGTAATATAAAAGGTTACTGTTTTTTTAATATATCTAGAAAATCTAAAAGTGTTGTAATAGAGTCAGAATTGATTAGGAGGGGACTTTGATGGGAAAATAGAATAAAAGCATATTAATCTCCAGTACGTCATATTTCTCTTTTCTGTATTTTCATTGTATAATAGGATTACATTTACTTGCATACGACGAAATGTAAACATTTCTATTTAAAATTAAGGAGAAATTAATGAAAAAGGTAATGTTAATTATCAATCCTACTTCTGGTGGCGAGAAGGCTTTGGATTACAAAGAAAAGCTGGAGAATAAAGCAAAAGAATACTTTGAGCACGTAGAAACCAAAATTACCGAAAAGGCGCTGGATGCAACATATTTTGCTGAGGAAGCTTCTCGTGAGCAGTACGATGCAGTGGTTGTGTTTGGTGGAGATGGGACTGTCAACGAAGTCATTTCGGGTATTGCTGAGAGAGACTACATTCCTAAGTTAGGGATTATCCCAGGTGGGACGGGTAACCTCATTACGAAACTGTTGGAAATCAATCAAGACATTGATGGCGCGATTGATGAACTGGATTTTAATCTAACAAATAAGATTGATATCGGAAAAGCGAATGACAATTATTTTGGTTATATTTTTAGTATCGGTTCTCTTCCTGAAGCGATTCACAATGTTGAAATCGAGGACAAAACAAAATTCGGTATTTTAGCCTATGCTGTAAATACCATGAAGTCTGTCATGACAGATCAGGTCTTTAACATTAAGGTTGAGACAGAAAATGGAAATTATGTTGGTGAAGCTAGCCATGTTTTGGTTCTCTTGACAAATTACTTCGCTGACAAAAAAATCTTTGAAGAAAACAAAGACGGCTATGCCAACATTTTGATTCTAAAAGATGCTTCTCTATTCTCCAAATTATCCGTTATTCCTGATTTATTAAAAGGAGATGTTGTCGGCAATGATAATATTGAGTATATCAGAGCGCGTAATATTAAGATCTCTTCAGATAGTGAATTGGAGTCAGATGTTGACGGCGATAAATCGGATAACCTACCTGTAGAAATCACAGTCCTAGCTCAGCGAGTAGAAGTATTTTCAAAACCGAAAGAGTAGAAGGTAAAAATTAGTTTATTATTCACAATGAAATTAAGTTCTATATCAACGATTGGAGGAGGAATGAATTCTCTATTTGATGAATTTCGAACAATTTGTTCTCATTTAAACCAAATCGGAATCACTCCGACGCTCATGGGGTCTTTGGGTTTTGAATACCGATCAAATGAAGAATGGGGGCCGTCTGACATTGACATTCATGTGCCTGGTGACCCTAGAGGTTGGGAAGCACCTGATCATCTCAGAATTTATGAGTGGGACAAGATAATGAAAGTGATGAAACACTTAGGCTATGCCTTAATAGATATTCATGAGCATGAATTCAAAAAAGATGGTCTGAGTGTTGAATTCGGAAGTATCGATTCTTTACCTGATTTTGCTGGAGTTTCGGAATCGGATATAGAGTTGATTCATCTCGAAAACATCACTTTTCGCGTTCCAAGTTTGGAACAGTTTTTAAGTATTTACAAGGCTTCTTCCCAAGATTCTTATCGAAATGAGCACAATAACAATAAGGATTTTAAAAAGATAGAGTGGCTGGAAAGACATTTGTGAATCATCATTTGAAAAGTAGTTGGTTGTAAGACTGGCTGCTTTTTTATTTATAGAACCAAACCACTAGAATCTACGGACAAGCCTTGAAAATAAAATACGAAAGTAGTATACTAGAATCACAATTATGAAAACGTTTGCGTAAAATTTGAATTGGAACTCAAGGAGACAAATTGATGGAATTAAGTGCCATTTACCATAGGCCAGAGTCGGAGTTTGCCTATCTTTATAAGGATAAGAAGCTTCATATTAGGATTCGAACTAAGAAAGGGGACATTGAAAGCATCAACTTGCACTATGGAGACCCTTTTATCTTTATGGAGGAGTTTTATCAGGATACAAAAGAAATGTCCAAAATAACTTCGGCTGCCCTATTTGATTATTGGCAGGTTGAAGTGTCCGTCTACTTTGCACGTATCCAGTATCTCTTTGAACTCAAGGATACAGAAGGTCAAAGTATTTTGTATGGTGATAAAGGGTGTGTGGAAAATTCTCTAGAAAATCTTCATGCTATTGGAAACGGATTTAAGTTGCCTTATCTTCATGAGATTGATGCCTGCCAGGTTCCTGACTGGGTTTCAGATACGGTATGGTATCAGATATTTCCTGAGAGATTTGCTAATGGAAATGCTCAATTAAACCCAGAGGGGGCTTTAGACTGGGATTCATCTATCACACCTAAGAGTGATGATTTCTTTGGTGGTGATTTACGGGGGATTATTGACCATCTGGATTACTTGCAAGACTTAGGCATTACTGGACTTTATCTTTGTCCTATCTTTGAATCTACGAGCAATCATAAATACAATACGACAGATTACTTTGAAATTGACCGTCATTTTGGAGACAAGGAGACTTTTCGAGAGCTGGTCGAGCAAGCGCATCAGCGTGGTATGAAAATCATGCTGGATGCTGTATTTAACCATATTGGTTCACAATCGCCTCAATGGCAAGATGTTATCGAAAACGGTGAGGAGTCTGCTTACAAGGATTGGTTCCATATTCAACAATTCCCAGTGACTACTGAAAAGCTAGCTAATAAGAGAGACTTACCCTATCATGCTTTTGGTTTCGAGGACTATATGCCTAAGCTAAATACGGCCAATCCAGAGGTCAAGGACTATCTTTTAACGGTTGCGACTTATTGGATTGGAGAGTTTGATATTGATGCTTGGCGTTTGGATGTGGCTAATGAGATTGACCATCAGTTTTGGAAGGATTTTCGCAAGGCTGTTTTAGCTAAAAAGCCTGATCTTTATATTTTAGGAGAAGTCTGGCATAAGGCTCAGCCTTGGCTAAATGGCGATGAGTTTCATGCGGTTATGAATTATCCTTTATCTGATAGCATCAAAGACTATTTTTTACGAGTTGTTAAGAAGACAGACCAGTTCATCGATGAAATCAATGGCCAATCTATGTATTACAAACAGCAGATTTCAGAGGTTATATTTAATCTCTTGGATTCGCATGATACAGAACGAATCTTGTGGACGGCCAATGAAGACGTTCAACTGGTCAATTCAGCCCTAGCCTTTCTCTTTTTACAAAAAGGAACACCCTGCATCTATTATGGAACCGAGCTATCCTTGACCGGAGGACCAGACCCAGATTGTCGTCGTTGTATGCCTTGGGAACGTGTCTCAAGTAACAATGATATGCTGAATTTTATGAAGAAGCTGATTAATATTAGAAAACACGCGTCAGCAATCATTTTGCAAGGCAAGTATAGCCTAAAAGAAATCAAACAAGATGTAGTAGCTCTGGAATGGACATACGAAGGCCGGGGCCTTAAAGCCATCTTTAACCAATCAAGAGAAGAGTATCTTTTAGAAAAAGAAACAGTAGCACTAGCAAGCAATTGCGAAGAATCTGAGAATAAGCTTGTGATTTCTCCAAAAGGGTTTGTGATTTTATAAAAACTAGTTGATGAAGATTATGGTTTATTTTACAACTTATATAGTATAATAAAGCTAGTTACTAAACCTGTAAAAGGAGAAAGAGATGAAGAAATCAAGTAAATTAGCCACATTAGGAATCTGTTCAATCTTGTTTTTAGGCTTGGTTGCTTGTCAACAACAAAATACTACTTCTGATGGAACGAATCAAAGGCAAACCAGTTCAGCGAAAGTTCCATGGAATGCTTCATACACCAACCTAAACAATCAGGTAAGTACAGAAGAGGTCAAATCTCTTTTATCAGCTCACTTGGATCCAAATAGTGTTGATGCATTTTTTAATCTTGTAAATGATTATAATACCATTGTCGGCTCGACAGGCTTATCAGGAGATTTCACTTCCTTTACTCACACCGAATACGATGTTGAAAAAATTAGCAACCTTTGAAATCAAAAGAAGGGCGATTTCGTTGGGACCAACTGCCGTATCAATAGTTATTGTCTTTTGAAAAATTCAGTCACCATTCCAAAGCTTGAAAAAAATGACCAATTGCTTTTCTTAGATAATGATGCGATTGATAAGGGAAAAGTCTTTGATTCACAAGATAAGGAAGAATTTGATATTCTATTTTCGAGAGTTCCAACTGAAGCAACTACAGATGTCAAGGTTCACGCTGAAAAGATGGAAACATTCTTCTCCCAGTTTCAATTTAACAATAAAGCTCGAATGCTATCTGTAGTCTTACACGACAATCTGGATGGTGAGTATCTATTTGTAGGCCACGTTGGAGTCTTAGTGCCTGCTGATGATGGTTTCTTATTTGTGGAGAAATTGACTTTCGAAGAGCCCTACCAAGCGATTAAATTTGCCAGCAAGGAAGATTGTTACAAGTATTTAGGCACCAAGTATGCGGATTACACAGGTGACGGACTGGCTAAGCCTTTCATCATGGATAATGATAAGTGGGTTAAGCTTTGATAGTGGTAAGATATGACAGTAATCCTAGGACATTTATATTTTTGATGAGTTATTTTAATCGTTAATATCTAGAAACCACTCTTTAGAGTATTACACATATTTTCAAAACAGTCCATTTGTAGTTTTATCTGGATTGGTATATAATTTAACTTAGTAAAAATAGGAGGACTAATCGAATGGAATTAAAAGATTTTACAGAAAAAGAACAGGAAATGATTAAGAAGGGACTTACGACGTCTAAGATTAGTGACAAGGAAACTGCTGAGAAGATTCTTGCTTTAGTACCACAAGACTTGATTAAGCGAATCCCATTTTTCGTCAGAAAACATGCTACGACACGTACGATTAAACGCATTTCAATTGAACACCCTGAACTCTACGCTGCAGCTCAAACAAGTGGTGAGATTCCAGAAAAAGAACGCGAAGAATTGCGTCAGATTATCACGACTATCTTTGAACAAAAGATGAATAAGCATAGTATTCGTTAAATACAAAATCCGAGAACTAGAAGATTCTAGTTCTTTTTATATCCGCTTTCACATTATACAACTTATTCAAATCTATATAAAATATTATTTTTCCGAACAAAAATAGATATTTTTTTAAAAAAGTACTTTACAGAGTGTTTGAAGTATGATATAGTAATAAAGCTTAGAAAATGAGATGATGTTTTCTAGCAAATATAAACCCGAGTAAAAAATGCCTACGGACAGGCAGGGTTGAATGCCGAAGCGTGGTTGAAAAACCACATTATTGATAGGGTTAAAAGCCTACTTTTATAAGTTGATGTTAGGACGCTTGTCCTAATTCATAAATTTTTAGTGTGGTGAAAGCACACGTCATCTTGTGAAACGATCAATAAAGTACGTAATATTTGCTACTAGAGAGTTAGGAAACATCAGGAACAGACATACTCAACAGAAACAAACATAAAAACGTCAGAAGATTGCAGAGCAGGTGAAAACCTGCTCTTTTTTCATGAGTCAACCTTTAGTTCCTTAGTTTTCATAAGGTTCTAAAAATATGGAAAGGAGTCTGTCTTGAAAGAGTTAGATCAAAACCAAGCCCCAATTTATGAGGCCTTGGTGAAGTTACGCAAGAAAAGGATTGTTCCCTTTGATGTTCCAGGTCACAAGCGTGGACGAGGAAATCCAGAACTTGTTGAACTACTAGGAGAAAAATGTGTTGGCATTGATGTCAATTCGATGAAACCCTTGGATAATTTAGGCCATCCCATTTCGATTATTCGAGATGCAGAGGAGCTGGCTGCAGATGCTTTTGGAGCAGCCCATGCCTTTCTCATGATTGGGGGAACAACTTCATCGGTGCAGACTATGATTCTGTCAACCTGCAAGGCTGGAGATAAGATTATTCTGCCACGAAATGTCCATAAATCTGCTATCAATGCGCTGGTTCTGTGTGGTGCTATTCCCATCTATATCGAGATGAGTGTAGATCCTAAGATTGGTATCGCTTTAGGTCTTGAAAATGACCGAGTAGCCCAGGCCATAAAGGACCATCCAGATGCCAAGGCCATTTTGATTAACAATCCTACTTACTACGGAATCTGTTCAGACCTAAAGGGGTTGACAGAAATGGCTCATGAAGCTGGCATGATGGTTTTAGTAGATGAGGCTCACGGAGCGCATTTGCATTTCACTGATAAACTTCCAATTTCTGCTATGGATGCAGGGGCTGATATGGCAGCAGTTTCCATGCATAAGTCTGGCGGGAGTTTAACCCAAAGCTCCATCCTTCTTATCGGGGCGCAGATGAATCCTGAGTACGTTCGTCAGATCATCAACCTGACCCAGTCTACATCTGCCTCTTACCTACTTATGGCTAGTTTGGATATTTCACGTCGCAACTTGGCCCTTCGTGGTAAAGAGTCTTTTGAGAAAGTCATTGAGCTCTCCGAGTACGCTCGCCGTGAAATCAATGCCATAGGTGGCTATTATGCCTACTCAAAAGAGTTAATAGACGGTGTCTCGGTTTGCGATTTTGATGTAACCAAGCTGTCAGTTTACACTCAGGGTATTGGCTTAACAGGTATCGAGGTTTATGACCTCCTGCGCGATGAATACGACATTCAGATCGAGTTTGGTGATATTGGCAATATCTTGGCCTATATTTCGATTGGTGACCGCATCCAAGACATCGAGCGCTTGGTCGGTGCTCTAGCTGATATTAAGAGACTCTATTCACGAGATGGGAAGGACTTGATAGCTGGAGAATATATTCAGCCCGAGTTAGTGCTGTCTCCACAAGAAGCCTTCTATTCAGAGAGAAAAAGTTTGTCTTTAGACGAATCTGTTGGACAAGTCTGTGGAGAATTTGTTATGTGTTACCCTCCAGGAATTCCTATCTTGGCTCCTGGTGAACGTATTACACGAGAAATTGTAGACTATATCCAATTTGCAAAGGAACGTGGTTGCTCCCTCCAAGGGACGGAAGATCCAGAGGTCAATCACATCAACGTCATTAAGAGAAAGGAGAACTAGATGGATTTATGGTTTTCTGAAGTTCATACTCCAGATGTGAAATTGTCCTTGAGAACTGCCAAGCAACTCTATGCTGGAAAAAGTGAATGGCAGGATATCGAAGTCTTGGATACGCCAGCTTTTGGGAAAATACTGATTTTAAATGGGCACGTCTTGTTTTCAGATGCGGATGATTTTGTTTACAATGAGATGACCGTACACGTTCCCATGGCTGTCCACCCAAATCCCAAGAAAGTCTTGGTTATTGGGGGTGGTGACGGTGGTGTTGCCCAAGTTTTGACACTGTATCCAGAATTGGAACAAATCGATATTGTGGAACCGGATGAGATGCTGGTTGAAGTCTGTCGTGAGTATTTCCCAGACTTTGCTGCGGGTCTTGATGATCCTCGTGTCACCATTTACTACCAAAATGGACTGAGATTTTTGAGAAACTGTGAAAATGATTACGACATCATCATCAACGATGCGACAGATCCATTTGGACATACGGAAGGGCTCTTTACCAAGGAATTTTACGGCAATAGCTATAGAGCCTTGAAAGAGGACGGAATCATGATCTATCAGCATGGTAGTCCTTTCTTTGACGAAGATGAGTCAGCTTGCCGAAGCATGCACCGCAAGGTCAATCAAGCCTTTCCAATCAGCCGGGTTTATCAGGCGCATATCCCAACCAGTCCAGCGGGCTATTGGTTGTTTGGATTTGCATCGAAAAAATACCACCCTGTCAAAGATTTTGACAAGGAAGGCTGGAAAAAACGCCAGCTTTTCACAGAATACTACACTGCAAACTTACACGTGGGAGCCTTTATGTTACCCAAGTATGTAGAAGACATTTTAGAAGAAGAGGAAGGAAAAAAATGAGTCGTTTATTAATTATTGGATGTGGGGGCGTTGCCCAAGTTGCTATTTCAAAGATTTGTCAAGATAGCGAAACCTTTACAGAGATTATGATTGCTAGCCGTACCAAGTCAAAATGTGATGACTTGAAAGCGAAGCTAGAAGGTAAAACAAGTACAAAGATTGAGACAGCGGCTCTTGATGCTGACAAGGTAGAAGAAGTGATTGCCCTGATTGAAAGCTACAAACCAGAAGCTGTTTTGAACGTAGCTTTACCATATCAAGATTTAACCATTATGGATGCTTGTTTGGCAACAGGTGTCCACTATATCGATACTGCCAACTACGAGGCTGAGGATACAGAAGACCCTGAGTGGCGTGCTATCTATGAAAAACGCTGTAAGGAACTTGGTTTTACAGCTTACTTTGACTACTCATGGCAGTGGGCTTATCAAGAGAAATTCAAAGAAGCAGGCTTGACTGCTCTTCTTGGTTCTGGTTTTGACCCAGGTGTGACTAGTGTCTTTTCTGCTTACGCCCTCAAACACTATTTTGATGAAATCCATTATATCGACATTTTAGACTGTAATGGTGGTGACCACGGTTATCCATTTGCAACCAACTTTAACCCAGAAATTAATCTCCGTGAGGTTTCTGCGCCAGGTTCTTACTGGGAAGATGGAAAATGGGTCGAAGTCGAAGCTATGTCTATCAAGCGTGAGTACGATTTCCCTCAGGTTGGACAAAAAGACATGTATCTTCTCCACCATGAAGAAATTGAATCATTGGCCAAGAACATTCCAGGTGTCAAACGGATTCGTTTCTTTATGACTTTTGGTCAATCTTATCTAACGCACATGAAATGTCTTGAAAACGTTGGTCTCCTTCGTACAGATTCTATTAACTTCAACGGCCAAGAAATTGTTCCAATCCAATTCTTGAAAGCCTTGCTTCCAGATCCAGCCAGCCTTGGCCCACGTACTGTAGGTAAAACCAATATCGGATGTATCTTTACAGGGATCAAAGATGGTGTTGAAAAGACTATCTACATCTACAATGTCTGCGACCATCAGGAGTGCTACGCAGAGGTTGGTTCACAAGCCATTTCTTATACAACAGGTGTTCCTGCTATGATTGGGACAAAATTAGTGATGAATGGTACATGGAAACAGCCTGGAGTTTATAACCTTGAAGAATTGGATCCAGATCCATTCATGGAAGCTTTGAATGAGTATGGTTTGCCATGGGTTGTGGTTGAAAATCCACAAATGGTGGACTAATGAAGCTAGAACAAGTACCAACACCAGCTTACGTCATTGACTTGGCAAAGTTAGAAGACAACTGTCGCATTTTACAATATGTACAAGAAGAAGCCGGTTGCAAGGTTTTACTTGCTCAGAAGGCATATTCTCTCTACAAAACCTATCCCTTGATTAGCCAGTATCTATCAGGTACGACTGCAAGTGGTCTCTATGAGGCCAAGCTAGCTAGAGAAGAGTTCCCTGGTGAAGTCCATGTTTTTGCACCAGCTTTCAAGGATGAGGACATGGAGGAATTGCTTGAGCTAACAGACCATATCGTCTTTAACTCCGAGAGACAGTTGCGTAAATATGGAGCTCGTTGTCGTGAGGCTGGTATCAGTGTAGGTTTACGTCTCAATCCTCAATGTTCAACACAGGGTGACCACGCGCTCTATGACCCTTGTGCACCAGGTTCTCGTTTTGGTGTAACACTAGATAAAATTCCGAGTGATTTGATGGATTTGGTTGACGGACTACATTTTCACACCCTTTGCGAGCAGGGAGCGGATGATTTAGAGACAACTTTGAAAGCTGTAGAAGCTCAGTTCGGTTCGTACTTACATCAAGTCAAATGGCTCAATATGGGTGGTGGTCATCACATCACAAGAGAAGACTACGATATAGATTTGCTGATTTCTGAAATTAAGCGAATCCGAGAAACTTACAATCTTGAAGTTTATATCGAGCCAGGTGAAGCCATTGCGCTCAACGCGGGTTATCTAGCAACTGAAGTATTGGATATTGTAGAAAATGGTATGGAAATCTTGGTTTTAGATGCTTCCGCGACCTGCCATATGCCTGACGTACTTGAGATGCCCTATCGTCCACCTTTGAGAAACGGCTTTGAGGCACAGGAAAAAGACCATACCTATAGACTTTCTTCCAATACCTGTCTGACGGGTGATGTGATTGGCGATTATAGCTTTGAAAATCCAGTTCAAATCGGAGACAGACTTTATTTTGAAGACATGGCTATTTATTCATTTGTCAAAAATAATACCTTTAACGGTATTGGATTACCAAGTCTTTATCTCATGGACGATCAGGGTTACTGCAGCTTAGTCAAAGCCTTCGGCTATCAAGACTTTAAAGGGAGATTATCATGATGGACAGTCCCAAAAAATTAGGCTATCGCATGCCAGCAGAGTACGAACCCCATCATGGTACCCTCATGATATGGCCGACTCGACCAGGTTCATGGCCTTTTCAAGGTAAGGCAGCTAAAAAGGCTTTTAGCCAGATTATCAAAACCATAGCAGAATGGGAAAAAGTCTATCTTTTGGTGGAACAAGACTACTTAGTCGAAGCACAAGACTACCTTGGAGATAGCGTTGTTTATCTAGACATTCCCACCAATGATGCTTGGGCCCGTGATACTGGTCCGACTATTCTCCTTAATGATAAAAGGGAAAAGTTGGCAGTAGACTGGTCTTTCAATGCTTGGGGTGGTGCTGTTGATGGTCTTTATCAAGATTATGAAGATGATGACCAAGTAGCCAGTCGTTTTGCTGAGGCCTTGGAAATGCCTGTTTATGATGCCAAACCTTTTGTCCTAGAAGGCGGAGCGATACATAGCGATGGTCAAGGAACCATTCTCGTGACTGAAAGTTGCTTGCTTAGTCCTGGTCGCAATCCTCATCTAAGTAAAGAGGAAATCGAGTATACCTTATTAGAGAGCCTTGGTGCTGAAAAAGTTATCTGGCTTCCTTATGGTATTTATCAAGATGAAACCAATGAACACGTTGACAATGTTGCAGCCTTTGTTGGTCCTGCTGAGCTTGTCTTGGCTTGGACGGACGACGAAAGCGATCCTCAATATGCCATGTCAGCAGCTGATTTAGCGCTTTTAGAAAAGGAAACAGATGCAAAAGGTCGTCACTTCACCATTCATAAATTGCCTATCCCTGCAGTTCGTCAAGTTGTGACAGAAGAGGATTTGCCAGGCTACATCTATGAAGAAGGAGAAGAAGAGCGATACGCAGGTGAAAGGCTTGCTGCTTCCTATGTCAATTTCTATATTGCCAACAAGTCTGTCTTAGTTCCACAGTTTCAAGATAAAAACGACCAAGTAGCCTTAGATATCCTCAGTAAGTGTTTCCCAGACCGTAAAGTTGTCGGAATTCCAGCCAGAGATATTCTTTTAGGTGGTGGCAATATCCACTGTATTACCCAACAAATCCCAGAATAGGAGAAAAAGATGAGAAATGTAAGAGTTGCAGCCATTCAGATGCAATGTGCCAAGGATGTGACGACAAATATCCAAACCGCAGAGCGTTTAGTACATCAGGCAGCTGAGCAAGGCGCACAAATTATTCTCTTGCCCGAGTTGTTTGAACGTCCCTATTTCTGTCAGGAACGTCAGTATGACTACTACCAGCATGCCCAATCCGTAGCAGAAAATACTGCCATTCAGCATTTTAAGGTGATTGCTAAGGAACTACAAGTTGTTTTACCGATCAGTTTCTATGAAAAAGATGGCAATGTCTTGTATAACTCTATTGCCGTCATTGATGCAGATGGGGAGGTGCTAGGTGTTTATCGGAAGACCCACATTCCTGACGATCATTACTATCAAGAAAAGTTTTACTTCACGCCTGGTAACACTGGTTTCAAGGTCTGGAATACTCGCTACGCTAAGATTGGTATCGGTATCTGTTGGGATCAATGGTTCCCTGAAACAGCGCGCTGTCTTGCATTGAATGGGGCTGAATTGCTCTTTTATCCTACAGCTATCGGTTCGGAACCTATCTTGGAAACAGATAGTTGTGGCCATTGGCAACGTACCATGCAAGGACACGCAGCAGCGAATATTGTTCCAGTTATTGCAGCCAATCGTTATGGTTTGGAAGAAGTCACTCCTAGTGAAGAAAATGGTGGGCAGAGTTCTAGCCTTGACTTCTACGGTTCATCCTTTATGACGGATGAAACAGGAGCTATTCTAGAGCGAGCTGAAAGACAAGGAGAAGCTGTTCTTTTAGCAACTTATGACCTTGACAAGGGAGCAAGTGAACGCCTAAACTGGGGCTTGTTTCGAGATAGAAGACCCGAAATGTATCAACGGATTACGGACTAGTAGGGGAGAAATGAGAGATTCATTCTGCTAGACTCGTTTTCACTAGCAACTATAAGGATACTATGTTGTCTAGTAAGTGGATTTTATATTTTAACCCTCTAAGGCTTTCTCGCGCTTTTATGCGAGGAGCTTTTCTGTTTAAGCTTTATCAATAAAACATGCTATAATAGTTGCAGAAAGGTTGGTATTTATGGCTAGGATATTGGTCATTGAAGACAATAGTGACATTCAAGAGATTTTACGAACACTTCTTACTGAGGAGCATGAGGTGATTCAAGCCTTTTCTGGTACAGAAGGAATCATGCGTTTTGACCAAGGTGGGATTGACCTCGTTTTGCTAGATATCATGCTTCCTGGGAAAAATGGGGATCAGGTTTTAAAAGCTATCAGGGAACAAAGTCAAACTCCAGTCATTATGCTAACAGCTTTGAGCGATAAGAAGTTAATCAGTCAATACCTCTTAGACGGTGCCAATGATTACATAGTCAAACCTTTTGATTTGGACGAAGTCTTTGCCAGAGTTACTGTTCAATTACGCCAAAGTGCAGAAAAACAGCCTATGGAAATAGGAAAAACTGAAAATCTGCTACAAAACTTGAAAAATATCCAGTTTGATGCGGAAAGTTTTGAAATCAAAAATAGTCAGGAAACTATTCGTCTTGCCAAGAAAGAATGCTTGATTCTCCAAACTCTCCTCAAACATCCTAAGAAAATTTTCACCAAGGAAGAACTTTATGAATTGGTCTGGGAGGAGAGCTATCTACCTGGAGATAATACCCTCAATACGCATTTGAGTAATCTTCGTAAAAAATTAAACCAGCTTGACCCAAATCAAGAATATATTGAAACCATCTGGGGAGTTGGGGTAAGATTAAAAGGAGACAAGCAATGATTTACATGATAATCTTTATCCTACTAGCACTCCTAATTATTTTATCGATTGCATTGATTCGCTACCATATAGCACTTAAAAACTTGAGTCAACAGATTGAAGACAAGATTCTCACAGGTAGTATGAAAAGAGTCGGAGTCAGCATTTTCTCCAAATATTTTTTACAACTCTACCAGCAGATTGAGAATCTATTTCAGGAAATGGAGCAATCTCGACTGGTTATGAAAAGGGAAAAGCAGACTCTGGATATGGCGATTAGCAATATTGCTCATGATATTCGGACGCCTTTGACTATCGCTTCAGGCTACACCCAACAATTGATGAAGTCTCCTGAAAACCAAGCAGAAACCTTACAAAAAGTAGCTCAGCATCTTGATTTAGTTTCCAAACGCTTGGAGGCTCTCCTAGAATATCGTCGTTTGATGGAAGGAGCTGTCAAACCGAAACTGGAAGAAGTTGATCTTTCAGCTTTTATCACAAAAAAGACTCTGGCTTATTATGATGTTTTTCAGGTGGCAAATATCACGCTTGATTTTAAGGTTGAAGCTGGTCTGAAAATGAGGACTGATGAAGACTTACTGGATCGAATTTTACAAAATCTGCTTGGGAATGTCCTCAAACATGGCAAGGAAGAAGCGCGTTTATCTTTAAGAAAGGAAAAGGAACAGCTTGTCTTAGAGATTGCAAACCTTGTTAAACAGCCCATCAAAAGAATAGAAAATCTCAGCAACCGTTTTTATTCTGAAAATCTATCAGACACGGAAGAATCCTCTGGTTTAGGCCTTTACATCACTGAGGAATTATGTCATCTTCTCGGTGCAGAGATGAAACTAAGCACAGATGGGCAGTGGTTATCGGTTTTTATTCACTTTTAACGAAATAAACCTCCTCTGTAGGCTAGAGGAGGTCATTTTTATAGACTTTTCTTTTTGAAAACTGCCAGTCCACCTAGATTGAAGATTACAATAACAGCTAAGGTAACTATAAGTGTGTAGAGAATTGACTCACTATTAGCAGTCATAGCATAGAAAAATTGCAATGATAAATATGGCAAAATTTTGATACTTGGGAAGATGAGCATTGGCATAGAAAGTAAGATAGAGCTGACCAAATAGCCAATAAATACTGCAAGATAAGAATGACTAACATAGAGAATAAAGGAAACAATAGAAAGCCAAGCAAGGAGGCAAAGAAATTGAAGGAAAATGGTTGTCAATAGATTGCCAATAAAGCCATCAGGCATAGTTCCAAATCCATTTAAGATAGTTGCTGGAATAAAGGCAATCACAAGGCTGATGATAAGTTGCAAAAGTGCAATACAAGCCACTACAAAGGCTTTGGCGAGGAAAAACTCTGTACGAGAAACCCCTACTGTCAAACTATTTTTATAGAGCTTTCCGATTAAATCAACACCGAGAACTAGACAAGTTATAATAATACAGAGAAAAACGAGGTTTGAACCTTGACTAGATGCGTTAATCAGGGCTTGTACACCGTCCCAACCATGGGTTGGAATTTTTGGCTCTTCTGTCTGGATTGCCATCAGATGGCCAGTAGCTCCAATACTTGCGCCCATTAGCATGAGAGTAAAGAGAATGAATTCTGTAATCCAGAATCCTTTGGAGCGGAAAAGACGGTAAAAGTCTGCTTGAATGGTATGTATCATGATTTTCCTCCTATTCGACCAATTGAGTGAAGTATTCTTCTAGGTTTTGACGGGCATAGTAAATCTCGTCAATGGCAACATCTGCAAAAGTTAATTCCTTGAGAATCTGTTTGACATCTTGTTCATTTCCAAAGATATGGATTTCATTTTCTGGATTAACAACCTTGAACTGGAGCTGGATTTGTTCTTTCAATACTTGACAAGCTTTCTCTTGGTCAGCTGTCTTAAGCACAATATAATCCTCACTTAGTGTTTCAAATTCAGCTTTGCTGATTTCACGAATAATCTTGCCTTGATCTAAAATACCAAAACAATTAGCTAGGAGATAGAGTTCTGACAAGATATGGCTAGAGATGAGAATGGTTATTCCTTTTTCTTGGTTGAGCCGTTGAATCATTAGTCGAAATTCTTTAATACCGATTGGGTCGAGACCGTTGATAGGTTCATCTAAGATCAGGAAGTCTGGTTTGGATAAAAGGGCAATGGCGATACCAAGTCTTTGTTTCATTCCTAGCGAGAAATCACGAAAGACTTTTTTACCTGTATCTGACAAACCTACATAGTCCAGCGTTTCTCGAATGACTTGATCAGCATTTGGAATATGCCGAATCATACAGTAATATTTCAGATTTTGATAGGCTGTTAAGTGATTATGAGCTACAGGTGATTCGATAACAGAACCTACTCGAGATAGAGCCTTGGTCCACTCATTTTCCGATTTACTAGAAAAGAGGGAAACAGTTCCTTTATCCGCAAACAGTAGTTGCGTAATGATTTTGATTAAGGTAGTCTTCCCAGCTCCATTCTTACCAATAAGTCCATAAATATCTCCCTCTCTTATCGTTAGATGAAGATCCTGAAGAATAGCTTGTTTGTCAAAGTTTTTGGACAATCCATGAATGTCAAGTACTGTTTTCATGATTCTCTCCTTTTGATTTATTTTGTTAATTTTAGTATAAAGCATAGAAATCAAAGAAAGCTCAAGGATTTCTAAAGAGTTTCTAAAGTTTTAGGAATTCTTAAATATCAAAACCCAGTTGACACGAACTGGGCTTCTTAATTATAAAATATATTTCTCAATGGCACGCGCAACACCGTCTTCTTCGTTGCTGGCTGTAACGGCATCAGCTAGGGATTTGACATAATCGCTGGCATTTCCCATTGCAATGCCAAGTCCTGCAAACTGGAGCATTTCGATATCGTTATTAGCATCGCCCATGGCCATAATTTCTGAGGAATCAATCTTCAAAATCTCAGCTAGTCGAGAAAGAGCAGTAGCCTTTGTCGTTCCAAGTGGCATAGCTTCATAAATGACTGGCTGCGAACGAACTCCACTAAATCGTTGGCAGAGTTCCTCAGCAAAACGCTCTTCAAAATCATCTGTTTGTTCTTTTGTTCCCAAAAACATACCTTGGAACATACGGTACTTGCCACTAGTCGCTTCCTCAAGAAAAATTTCAGTCAGGTCTGAAAAGACTAGCTCGGCATCATTTTGGATAACTTGATTGGGCTTGCCACCGAGGACAAAATAATGTTCCTCATCAAAAAGAGTCAACTGAACATCACTTTTTTCAGCTAGGTCATAGAGATATTCGATATCAGCTGGACTCAGTTCTTGCCAATCAACCAGACTCCAATCACTTGTCTGGTGAGTTGAGCAACCGTTGTTAACAATCACATACTCATTCTGGAGATCAAGACCCAGTTTTTGATAGTAGGGGAGGACGCCAAAAAGCGGGCGACCCGTACAGAGAACTAGTTTGACACCTTTTTCAATAGCTTGGTGAATAGCAGTAATATGAGCTTGTGGGATTTCCTTGACTTCATTGAGGAGGGTTCCGTCCATATCCAAGGCTAGTAGTTTAATCATAGGTTTTCCTTCTTTATCTTTTGGTATTATTATAGCATATTTTGGAGAAGAAATTGATAGGAAGCTTGGGGCTAATTGATTTTACAGTTTAGGATGTTTTGATGACAATTTATGATTTGAAGAGTATATTTCGCTAATATATGCTATACTAAATTTGTTATACAGTTAAATAAACAATTATATTCAATAATCTAGTCAAGTAAAACAGAGGATTTAAGATGAAAAAACGGATTATTCAGATTTTACTAGCATTGTCCTTAATTTTTTACAAATCAACTTGGTTTTGGGGGCTTTTCAATCACCTCGCAAAGTCCTATCTACCAGCAAGTCGTGAATTTTTTCAGATTCTGCTTTTGATGGAGAGTGGAGTTCTTTTATTAGCAGTCATCTATCTACTAGTTTTTGCAGGAAAGCAAACTTTTCATTTCAAGTGGCAGCTGAGGTACTTTATCTACCTTTTACTGGGCTACATCATTTCGTATATGTCTGACTTTCTTTTTTCGTATTTCATATCCACGTCTTCAAATCAAATTTCTTTGAATGGAACAATAGAAATGATAGGGAGACAGGAATTACCCTATTTCTTGCTCATGGCTTGCTTCATCGGCCCTATTTCTGAGGAATTGATTTATCGCGGTGTGCTTATGACAACCTTTTTCAAAAACTCGCCTTGGTACGGAGATGTCTTGCTTTCTGCTATTATTTTCGGTTGTATTCATATCAATTTTGCTTTAACTCCTCTTGCTTTTTTCATTTATGCTAGTGGAGGTCTTGTTTTGGCTCTATTGTATCGTATGACAAAAAATCTCTACTATCCAATACTAGTTCATATTCTCATCAATATCACTGCTTTCTGGAACTTATGGTTACTCCTATTTTCAGGAAGTTAGCTTACTAAAACAATGTCGGAATTTTCCGGCATTTTCTTTTCAACAGATGAGCAAGAACTGATTATTTTCAGACTTGGCTGGCTAATCATGGTATAATAAAAGGTAATGAAAAATTCTAACGAGGCAGAGATGAAATTATTTTATACAGATATTCGGACTTCTTTGACAGAAATTCTAACCAGGGAGGCGGAGGATCTAGTTGCTGTGGGCAAGCGGGTCTTCTACATCGCTCCCAACTCTCTTTCTTTTGAAAAGGAACGCGCCGTGCTGGAATGCTTGTCCCAGCAGGCTTCTTTTGCGATTACTGTCACGCGCTTTGCTCAAATGGCTCGTTACCTGATTTTGAATGACTTGCCTGCTAAGACCAGTCTAGATGATATTGGTCTTGGGATGGCCTTTTACAAATGCCTTGCTGAACTTGATCCCAAAGACTTACGAGTATACGGCGCCATCAAGCAGGATCCTCAGCTTATCCAGCAGTTGATTGAGCTTTACCACGAGATGACCAAAGCTCAGATGAGTTTTTTGGACTTGGAGAGTTTGACGGATGAGGACAAGAGGGCCGATTTACTCTTGATTTTTGAGAAAGTAACGGCCTATCTTAATCAAGGCCAGTTGGCTCAAGGAAGTCAGTTGTCTCATTTGATTGAGGCTATTGAGAATAACAAAGTTAGTAGTAATTTTAGTCAAATCGCCTTGATTATTGATGGATTTACTCGTTTTTCTGCTGAGGAAGAGCGAATTGTGGACCTACTTCATAGCAAGGGTGTTGAGATTGTTATTGGGGCCTATGCTAGTAAGAAAGCCTATACCAGCACTTTTAGCGAGGGTAATCTCTATCAAGCCAGTGTGGAGTTTCTCCATCATCTAGCCTCTAAATACCAAACGCCTGCTCAGGACTATTCTCAAACTCATGAGCAGATGGATAGTTTTGACAAGGCATCTCGTTTACTGGAGTCTTCTTATGACTTTTCAGAACTCAGCTTGGATGTCGATGATAAGGACCGTGAAAATCTACAAATCTGGTCTTGTTTGACGCAAAAAGAAGAGTTGGAATTGGTAGCCCGTAGCATTCGTCAGAAATTATATGCCAATCCAGACCTGAGTTACAAGCATTTTCGTATTCTCTTGGGGGATGTAGCTTCTTACCAATTATCGCTGAAAACAATTTTTGACCAGTATCAGATTCCTTTCTATCTTGGTAGAAGCGAATCCATGGCCCACCACCCTTTGACACAGTTTGTCGAGTCTATTTTGGCTTTAAAACGTTATCGTTTCCGTCAGGAAGATTTGATTAACCTCCTCAGAACGGGTTTATATACCGACCTTAGCCAGGCTGATATTGACGCATTTGAGCAATATATCCGCTATCTTGGTATCAATGGCTTACCAGCCTTTCAGCAAACCTTTACCAAATCCCACCATGGAAAATTTGATTTGGAACGTTTAAATGCCCTTCGTCTGCATATTTTAACACCTCTTGAAACCCTCTTTGCCAGTCGAAAACAGAAGGCTGAAAACCTCCTACAAAAATGGAATAGCTTTCTAAAAGAAAGTTCAGTGACCAAGCAGTTACAAGATTTGACAGCCACCATGGAAGCTGTAGAACAGGAAAGACAAGCTGAAGTTTGGAAGGCTTTCTGTCATGTTTTAGATCAATTTGCGACTGTTTTTGCTGGTTCACAAGTTAGTTTAGAGGACTTCCTAGCCTTGCTCCATTCTGGAATGAGTTTGTCCCAATACCGTACCATTCCAGCAACAGTGAACACTGTTCTGGTGCAGAGTTTCGATTTGATTGCCCCTCTGACAGCTGACTTTGTCTACGCCATTGGGATGACTCAGGACAATTTACCAAAAATTGCGCAAAACACCAGTCTTTTGACTGATGAAGAAAGACAGAGCCTAAACCAAGCGACAGAAGAAGGGGTTCAATTGCTGATTGCCAGCAGTGAAAATCTCAAGAAAAATCGCTACACTATGCTTTCCTTGATCAATTCTGCTCGTAAGCAGTTGGTCTTGTCGGCTCCAAGTCTTTTTAACGAAAGTGAAAGCAAGGAATCAGCTTATCTTCAAGAGCTAGTTCATTTTGGATTTAGCAGGAAAGAGAAGAGGATGAATCACAAAGGGCTGTCTAAGAAGGATATTGGGTCCTATCACAGTCTTTTGTCTAGTCTGGTTGCCTATCACCAGCAGGGCAAGACGAGTGATACTGAGCAAGATTTGACCTTTGTCAAGGTTCTGGCGCGTGTCATGGGTAAAAAACTAGACGAAAAAGGCCTTGCAAATCCAGCCCTTCCAACCAGCCCAAGTAGCAAGCCCTTAGCCAAGGATACCTTACAAGCTCTCTATCCTACTGATCAGGAGTTTTACCTGTCTACCTCTGGTTTGACGGAGTTTTATCGCAATGAATACAGTTATTTTCTTCGCTACGTTTTAGGCTTGCAAGAAGAATTACGTCTGCGTCCTGATGCCCGCAGTCACGGAAATTTCTTGCATCGCATTTTTGAACTCGCTTTGCAGTTGCCTGACGAAGATTCCTTTGACAAACGTTTAGAACAAGCCATTCAAGAAACTAGTCAAGAACGCGAATTTGAAGCTATTTATCAAGAAAGTTTAGAAGCCCAATTTACCAAGGAAGTTTTGCTTGATGTTGCACGGACGACTGGTCATATTCTCCGCCATAATCCAGCCATTGAAACCATTAAAGAAGAGGCAACATTTGGAGGTAAAGAGCAATCCTTTATTCAATTGGACAATGGACGCAGTGTCTTTGTACGAGGTAAGGTGGACCGCATTGACCGTTTGAAAGCTGATGGAGCGATAGGAGTAGTAGACTACAAGTCTAGTCTAACTCAGTTCCAGTTTCCTCATTTCTTTAATGGCCTCAATTCCCAGTTGCCAACCTATCTAGCTGCCTTAAAAAGAGAAGGAGAGCAGAAATTTTTCGGTGCCATGTACTTGGAAATGGCTGAACCTGTCCAATCTCTGATGGCGGTTAAAAGTTTGGCAGGTGCAGTCGTAGAAGCCAGCAAATCTATGAAATACCAAGGGCTCTTTTTAGAAAAAGAAAGCAGTCATTTGGGCGAATTTTACAATAAAAATAAGGCAAATCAGCTGACGGATGAGGAATTCCAACTCTTACTAGACTACAATGCCCAACTTTACAAGAAAGCAGCTGAGAAGATTTTAGAAGGCCAGTTCGCCATTAATCCTTATACCGAAAATGGCAGAAGCATTGCACCGTATGTTCAGCAACATCAAGCGATTACTGGATTTGAAGCCAATTACCACTTGGGCCAAGCCCGTTTTCTAGAGAAGTTGGACTTAGCTGATGGTAAGCGCCTGGTCGGAGAAAAACTCAAGCAAGCTTGGGTTGAAAAAATAAGAGAGGAGTTGAATCGATGAAGCCTATTCCCTTTTTAACTGAGAAGGAAATTCAAAAACTGCAAGATGCAGAAGCGCATTCGGGCAAGGAACAAAAGAAAACCGCCGAGCAAATAGAAGCTATCTACACTTCTGGTCAGAATATCCTCGTTTCAGCGTCGGCTGGTTCTGGGAAGACTTTTGTCATGGCCGAGCGTATTCTGGACCAATTGGCGCGTGGTGTGGAAATTTCTCAACTCTTTATCTCAACCTTTACGGTCAAGGCTGCGACCGAACTCAAAGAACGTTTGGAAAAGAAAATCAGCCAACAAATCCAAGAAAGTAGTGATGTTGACCTCAAACAACACTTGGGACGCCAGTTGGCAGACCTACCCAACGCTGCCATCGGTACCATGGACTCTTTTACACAAAAATTCCTTGGTAAACATGGCTATCTGCTTGATATTGCGCCTAATTTCCGTATTTTACAAAATCAAAGCGAGCAACTCCTTCTCAAAAACGATGTCTTTCATGAAGTTTTTGAAACGCATTACCAAGGCAAACAGAAAGAGACCTTTAGCCATTTGCTGAAAAATTTTGCTGGACGTGGTAAGGATGAACGGGGGCTGCGCCAGCAGGTCTACAAAATCTATGACTTTCTCCAATCCACCAGCAATCCTCAAAAGTGGCTAAATGGCTCTTTCCTCAAAGGCTTTGAAACAGCTGATTTTACTTGTGAAAAAGAAAAACTGACTGAGCAAATCAAACAAGTCCTTTGGGATTTGGAAAGCTTTTTCCGTTATCATCTGGATAATGATGCCAAGGAGTTTGCAAAGGCTGCTTATTTAGAAAATGTTCAGTTAGTTCTGGATGAAATTGGCTCCCTAAATCAGGAGTCCGATAGTCAGGCTTATCAAGCGGTGCTTGCGCGAGTTGTTGTAATTTCGAAAGAGAAAAACGGTCGATCTCTGACTAATGCCAGTCGTAAGGCTGATTTGAAGCCACTGGCCGATGCCTACAACGAGGAGAGAAAGACCCAGTTTGCTAAACTAGGACAATTGTCAGACCAGATAACCATTCTCGACTATCAAGAACGTTATCATGGAGATACATGGGAACTAGCTAAAACCTTCCAAGCCTTCATGAGTGATTTTGTGGAAGCTTATCGTCAGCGTAAACGTCAGGAAAATGCCTTTGAATTCGCTGATATCAGCCATTACACCATTGAGATTTTAGAGAATTTCCCGCAAGTCCGTGAAGCTTATCAGGAACGTTTCCATGAAGTCATGGTAGACGAGTATCAAGATACCAATCATATTCAAGAACGGATGCTGGAATTACTTTCTAATGGTCACAATCGCTTTATGGTGGGAGATATCAAGCAATCTATCTATCGTTTCCGTCAGGCAGACCCGCAGATTTTCAATGAAAAGTTCCAACGCTATGCGCAAAATCCCCAAGAAGGAAAGCTGATTTTGCTTAAAGAAAATTTCCGTAGCAGTTCAGAAGTGCTATCAGCAACCAATGATGTTTTTGAACGTCTTATGGACCAAGAGGTCGGCGAAATCAACTATGATAATATGCACCAGCTTGTTTTTGCCAATACCAAACTAACTCCTAATACAGACAATAAGGCAGAATTTCTCCTCTACGACAAGGACGACTCTGGTGAGGAAGAAGAGGGGCAGGCAGAAACGAAATTAACAGGGGAAATGCGCTTAGTTATCAAGGAAATCCTTAAACTTCATCAGGAAAAAGGTGTTGCCTTTAAAGAAATCGCCCTTCTGACCTCCAGTCGCAGTCGTAATGACCAGATTCTCCTCGCCCTGTATGAGTACGGAATTCCTGTCAAAACCGATGGAGAGCAAAACAATTATCTCCAATCCCTAGAAGTGCAAGTCATGCTGGACACCCTTCGTGTCATTCACAATCCCCTACAAGACTATGCCTTGGTTGCCCTTATGAAGTCTCCTATGTTTGGCTTTGATGAAGACGAGTTAGCACGTTTGTCTCTTCAGAAAGATGAGGACAAAGTCCAAGAAAACCTCTATGAGAAACTGGTCAATGCACAAAAAATGGTAAGTAGCCAAAAAGTCTTGATTCACTCAGCTCTAGCCGAGAAACTAAAGCAATTCATGGATATCTTGGATTCTTGGCGCTTGTATGCCAAAACCCACTCCCTCTATGACTTGATTTGGAAGATTTACAACGACCGTTTTTATTATGATTATGTGGGTGCTTTACCAAATGGTCCTGCTAGACAGGCCAATCTCTACGCACTAGCTTTGAGAGCAGATCAATTTGAAAAGAGCACTTTCAAGGGCTTGTCTCGTTTTATTGGTATGATTAACCAAGTTTTAGAAGCCCAGCACGATTTGGCAAGCGTGGCTGTCGCACCGCCAAAAGATGCAGTAGAGCTCATGACCATCCACAAGAGTAAAGGGCTGGAGTTTCCTTACGTCTTTATCCTCAATATGGATCAAGACTTTAACAAGCAAGACAGCATGTCAGAAGTCATTCTCAGTCGTCAGAATGGTATTGGTGTCAAATATATTGCCAAAATAGAGACAGGAGCAGTAGAAGACTACTATCCTAAAACCATCAAACTCTCCATTCCGAGTCTGACCTATAGACAGAACGAAGAAGAATTACAGCTGGCAAGCTATTCAGAGCAAATGCGTCTACTGTATGTTGCTATGACACGGGCTGAGAAAAAGCTTTATCTTATCGGTAAGGGTTCTCGTGAAAAGCTGGAAGCCAAGGAATACCCAGCAGCTAAAAATGGAAAACTAAACAGCAACACTAGACTTCAAGCCAAGAATTTCCAAGATTGGATTTGGGCTATCAGTAAAGTATTTGCCAAGGATCATCTCAACTTTAGCTATCGTTTTGTTGGTGAAGATCAGCTGACTACAGAAGCTATCGGTCAGTTGGAAAACAAAAGTCCTCTCCAAGATAGCTCCCAAGTAGACAATCGTCAGTCAGAAACCATCAAAGAAGCCCTTGAAATGCTGAAAGAGGTGGAAGTTTATAATACTCTTCACCGTGCAGCCATTGAACTTCCTAGTGTTCAAACCCCAAGTCAAATCAAGAAATTCTACGAACCAGTTATGGATATGGATGGTGTCGAGATTGCAGGTCAAGGCAAGTCAGTAGACAAGAAAATCAACTTTGATTTGCCAGATTTTTCAACCAAAGAAAAAGTAACAGGAGCTGAGATTGGTAGTGCTACCCACGAACTCATGCAGAGAATTGACCTCAGTCAGCGACCAACACTTGCTAGCCTGACAGAAACTCTCAAACAAGTTCAAACCAGCCAAGCTGTTAGAGACAAGATTAATCTTGCTAAAATTCTTTCATTCTTTGACACAGCACTCGGTCAGGAAATTCTCACAAATACCAACCATCTCTACCGCGAGCAACCCTTCTCCATGCTCAAACGAGACCAAAAGAGTCAGGAAGACTTTGTTGTCCGTGGTATCCTTGATGGCTATCTGCTTTACGAAGACAAAATTGTTCTGTTCGACTATAAGACAGACCGCTATGATGAACCAAGTCAACTCATAGACCGTTATCGTGGTCAGTTAGCCCTATACGGAGAGGCTTTATCTCGAGCCTATTCTATTGAAAATATTGACAAATACTTGATTTTACTCGGTAAAGACGAAGTTCAAGTTGTAAAAGTATAATCTAGAAAGGAAACCTCATGACACTTCCAGTTAGAAAATCCCTGCATGATGCGGTTTTACAGGCTTCAAAAGCTGATACTTGGGAACAAGCTACCAAGGAATGGAATGAAGTTTCCTTGATTTTTAACGGTATCGGCCGTAGCAATTGTGTCTGTGGAAATGCCATCAAGTACGCTTACGAACTCTTTAACGGCGTCACAGGTCAACGCCTCTTTCCGATTGGTAGCGATTGTGTTCGTCATTTTCATCGATTGTCTCTTGACCAGCAATTGGAAGAGGAAGAAAAACTACTCAGAAAAGTTGAAAATCTGACCAGAAAAGCTAAGAAAAAGGAAAAAATCAAGGTCAATAAAAGTGACTTTGACGAACGACTTCTAAAATGGCTCTGGGAAAAAGGTGTTTTCAAGCCCAATCGTGGCAATCAGTTCTCACCTGAGAAAGACTACCAGCTTTTCCTAGTAGTCTTTCAGGGAGGAAGTTGGACCAAGGCAGAGCCTAAGAAGAAGGCTCGGATGGAAGAAGTCCTTGAAAAGTTTATCAAACCCTTTTTACTTGGCAAACCAGATGACCAACTCTACCTTGTCAAGCTAGGCAAGGAGAAAATTGACTACGAACAAGAACTCCGTATCCAGGCAGAGAAAGAGCGCAAGAAGAGGGATAAAATCGCCAAACAATATGCAGACAATCTGGTTCTAGCCATGGGTCCAGCAGAGCGTGCCTATCAAGATTACTTTGGCTTTACAGAAACCCTAACTCAAGAAGAACGCAAGTGGGAAAAAATTCTTTTTGGTAAAAATAGGACAGAACGGGCTGTCAAGGCCAAACAATACCAAAAAGAGCTGGAAAAAGACCAACGAATTGCTAGTCAGGATCCAATTGAAAGAAAGCAGAAGCAGACCTGGCTCCTCAATTCCTATTTCCGTGAGCTTCCTGACGAAAAATCCCGCTTTGCTCGACTCTTATTAGAATATCGAAAAAGTGGAGAAGTGCCATTTTCAACTGAATATCTGTCAGACCATCTGCTCGACTTTTTCTATAAAATGAAAGCCTTTGAGTTTGAAATCGCACCAGAACAAGTTCGAGATTTTCTAAAAGAAAGCCTTCAAGCAGAGCATCTCTCCTCAGCACAAGAAAGCTGGATAGAAGGAATTTTGACAAATTGTATAGTCCCATTTTTATCTCGAATACTCATCTAAAACTAAATATATAAGATATATAATTTTATATAAGGTTAATATACAAATCAAGTGGGGTTGAAATCAGTCTTCCTTTAAAAAGTAGCTATTACAAACAAAAGCTTATGCAAAAAAGACTAATTTATGATAGAATAGAGGATAAGAAAGAAAACGTTTTTACAGTTTTTTCAATCCGAAGGAGATATATTATGGCTACTATTCAATGGTTTCCTGGTCACATGTCTAAAGCTCGTCGACAGGTGCAGGAAAATTTAAAATTTGTTGATTTTGTGACGATTTTGGTGGATGCCCGCTTACCTCTATCTAGTCAAAATCCTATGTTGACCAAAATTGTTGGTGACAAACCAAAACTCTTGATTTTAAATAAGGCGGACTTGGCTGACCCAGCAATGACCAAGGAATGGCGCCAGTATTTTGAATCACAAGGAATTCAGACGCTAGCTATCAACTCCAAAGAGCAAGTGACTGTAAAAGTTGTAACAGATGCGGCCAAAAAGCTCATGGCGGATAAGATTGCTCGCCAAAAAGAACGTGGCATCAAGATTGAAACCTTGCGTACCATGATTATCGGGATTCCAAATGCTGGTAAATCAACTCTGATGAACCGCTTGGCTGGTAAAAAAATTGCCGTTGTCGGAAACAAACCAGGTGTGACCAAGGGGCAACAATGGCTCAAAACCAACAAAGACTTGGAAATCTTAGATACGCCAGGGATTCTTTGGCCTAAGTTTGAGGATGAAACTGTTGCGCTTAAGTTGGCCTTGACCGGAGCTATTAAAGACCAGTTGCTTCCTATGGATGAGGTAACTATTTTTGGCCTCAATTATTTCAAAGAACATTATCCAGAAAAGTTGGCTGAACGCTTCAAGCAAATGAAAATTGAAGAAGAAGCGCCTATTATTATTATGGACATGACCCGCGCCCTCGGTTTCCGTGATGACTATGACCGCTTTTACAGTCTCTTCGTGAAGGAAGTCCGCGACGGCAAACTCGGTAACTATACCTTAGATACATTGGAAGACCTCGATGGCGACGATTAAAGAAATCAAAGAACTCCTTGCTACTGTCAAGGACCTTGATAGCCCTATTATTTTAGATTTTGAAAAGGATAATCGCTCTGGAGTTCAAAAGGAAATCAGCAAGCGTAAAAAAGCCATTCAGGCAGAATTGGAGGAGGATCTTCGTTTGGAATCCATGCTTTCCTATGAAAAAGAACTTTACAAGCAAGGATTGACCTTAATTGCTGGTGTTGATGAGGTCGGCCGAGGTCCTCTGGCTGGGCCAGTAGTTGCTGCAGCCGTTATCTTGCCTAAAAATTGTAAGATTAGAGGCCTCAACGACAGCAAGAAAATTCCTAAAAAGAAACATCTGGAGATTTTCCAAGCCGTTAAAGATCAAGCCTTATCAATCGGCATTGGTATCATAGATAATCAGGTCATCGACCAAGTCAATATCTATGAAGCAACCAAACTAGCCATGCAGGAAGCAATTTCCCAGCTCAGTCCTCAACCTGAGCACCTTTTGATCGATGCCATGAAACTGGATTTACCAATTTCACAAACATCTATCATCAAAGGAGATGCTAATTCCCTTTCAATTGCAGCAGCTTCTATAGTAGCCAAGGTGACACGTGATGAATTGATGAGGGAATACGATCAGCAATTTCCTGGCTATGACTTTGCTACTAATGCAGGATATGGAACTGCTAAACACCTGGAAGGCCTCACAAAACTAGGAGTTACCCCAATTCACCGAACCAGCTTTGAACCCGTTAAATCACTGGTTTTAGGAGAAAAAGAAAGTTAAGTTAGAAGGAATGATTATGGAGGAACAGTCAGAAACACTCAGTTCCAAGAAAGAATTTGCCTTTGCCTCAAGCACCATATTATCCCAAGTTGGACGAGGAATCATCGTCGGTCTTGTCGTTGGGATCATCGTTGGATCTTTTCGATTTTCAATCGAAAAAGGCTTCCACCTAATACAAGGACTTTATCAAGATCAAGCGCACCTAGTGCGCAATCTTCTTATCATTGGTCTATTTTATTTAATAGTTTGTTGGCTCAGTGCGAAATTAACTCGATCAGAAAAAGACATCAAAGGCTCAGGAATTCCTCAAGTCGAAGCTGAATTAAAGGGACTCATGACCCTCAACTGGTGGGGTGTTCTTTGGAAAAAATATGTTCTAGGAATTCTTGCAATTGCCAGCGGACTCATGCTGGGGCGTGAAGGACCAAGTATTCAACTTGGAGCTGTCGGCGGTAAAGGAATTGCTAAGTGGCTCAAATCCAGTCCAGTTGAGGAACGTTCCCTTATTGCAAGTGGAGCTGCAGCAGGATTAGCCGCAGCCTTTAATGCTCCTATTGCAGGACTTCTCTTTGTGGTAGAAGAAGTTTATCACCATTTTTCACGCTTTTTCTGGGTATCTACTCTCGCAGCTAGTCTCGTAGCAAACTTTGTTTCCCTACTCATATTTGGTCTAACACCAGTATTGGACATGCCAGATAACATTCCTCTCATGACCCTGGATCAGTATTGGATTTACCTCCTTATGGGGATTTTTCTAGGACTTTCCGGTTTTCTCTATGAGAAAGCTGTACTTAATGTTGGCAGAGTTTATGACTGGATTGGTCAAAAAATCCGTTTGGATAGAGCTTATTATCCAATTCTGGCCTTCATTCTCATCATACCAGTCGGAATCTTCTTACCCCAAATCCTTGGTGGTGGAAATCAGCTGGTTCTTTCCTTAACTGAGCAAGATTTTAGTTTCCAAGTTCTATTAGCTTACTTTCTGATTCGCTTTGTTTGGAGCATGATTAGTTATGGAAGTGGTCTTCCAGGAGGAATTTTCCTACCCATTTTGGCGCTTGGTTCCTTGCTTGGAGCCCTAGTTGGTGTTATTTGTGTCAATCTTGGTCTTGTCAGTCAAGAGCAATTCCCTATATTTGTCATTCTAGGAATGAGTGGCTATTTTGGAGCAATATCTAAGGCTCCCTTAACTGCTATGATACTCGTAACTGAGATGGTAGGAGATATTCGTAACCTCATGCCACTTGGATTAGTAACCTTGGTCGCCTACATCATCATGGATCTACTAAAGGGTGCACCAGTATATGAGGCTATGTTGGAAAAAATGCTGCCAGAAGAAGCGACAGATGAAGGTGAAGTCACTCTCATTGAAATCCCTGTTTCAGATAAAATAGCAGGAAAACAAGTACACGAACTCAACTTGCCACATAACGTACTCATCACCACCCAAGTTCATAATGGCAAGAGCCAAACAGTTAACGGCTCAACCAGAATGTATCTCGGAGATATGATTCACCTAGTTATTCCAAAAAGTGAAATTGGGAAAGTCAAAGATTTGTTGTTGTAGGGTTTTACATAATTTATGTTATGTAAAGATAAATTTCTTAATTAAATATATTAGAAAACCGATTCTCAGCAATGAGATCGGTTATTTTTTACAGATAAGACATTACACATACAAATAATTGAACTTTGGTAAAAATAAGACTATAATCAAGTTAGAAATGATAAAGCTAGAAAGGGTTTACTGTATCAAATCTTTACAGTAAGATTAAAATCATGAAAAAGAAAACAATAGCAATTATACAATTGAAAAATTTCAGTTTTCACGTGAATAATGTACATTTTTGGTGATTTTTTCTCAAAAAAAATTTTTAGTTATAGGTAAGATTTAGATCCGTATTACACAGATTTAAGTCTTTTTTATCACTTTAAAAAAACTTCTATAACATCTTTCCGAAAAACTATAATTTTCTTGAAAAATAAATAAGTCTATGCTATACTACTAGTAGACTTACTTATGGAGAAAATACATGAAACGTGAGATTTTACTAGAACGAATCGACAAACTAAAACAAATCATGCCCTGGTATGTTCTTGAATACTACCAATCTAAGCTTGCTGTTCCTTACAGTTTTACAACCTTGTACGAATACCTCAAGGAATATGATCGATTTTTCAGCTGGGTTTTAGAGTCTGGTATCTCAAACGCTGATAAAATATCTGATATTCCTTTATCTGTCTTGGAAAATATGTCAAAGAAAGATATGGAATCTTTTATCCTTTACCTACGTGAACGACCTTTGCTGAATGCTAATACAACCAAACAAGGAGTTTCACAGACAACTATCAATCGGACCTTGTCTGCACTTTCTAGTCTTTACAAGTATCTAACCGAGGAAGTCGAAAACGACCAGGGGGAACCTTATTTCTATCGTAATGTAATGAAGAAAGTTTCAACCAAAAAAAAGAAAGAAACGCTTGCTGCCAGAGCTGAAAACATCAAGCAAAAACTCTTTTTAGGTGATGAAACAGAAGGTTTTCTTACTTATATTGACCAAGAGTACCCACAACAACTTTCTAATCGAGCTCTCTCATCATTCAACAAAAATAAAGAACGTGATTTGGCCATTATCGCCCTTCTCTTGGCATCTGGCGTCCGCTTATCTGAAGCTGTTAATCTGGATATAAGGGATCTCAATCTCAAAATGATGGTTATCGATGTCACTCGAAAAGGGGGCAAACGTGACTCGGTCAATGTCGCTGCCTTTGCTAAGCCTTATTTAGAGAATTATTTGGCCATTCGAAATCAACGCTATAAGACAGAAAAAACAGATACAGCCCTTTTTTTGACACTCTACAGAGGTGTTCCTAATCGTATCGATGCTTCCAGCGTTGAGAAAATGGTTGCTAAGTACTCTGAGAACTTCAAAGTCCGTGTAACACCCCACAAACTACGACATACCCTAGCAACTAGGCTCTATGATGCCACTAAATCGCAAGTTTTGGTCAGCCATCAGCTAGGACATGCTAGTACACAAGTCACTGACCTCTATACCCATATCGTTAATGATGAACAAAAGAATGCTCTAGACAGTTTATAAACTACATAAAATAATTTATGTAAACTAAAACTCATAAAAAGAAGTTGGCCAACTAACCAACTTCTTTTTTATTTATCCAACTACCGCTTCAGCGATTTCTTCACGGCTAATACCAGCGAAGTAGCGTGTGATATCAATGGTTTCTAGCTCCTTAAGAACATCTTCGCGTTCGTATTTAACACCTCGGAGGACATCTTCTACTGCAGCAACGTCTTCGATACCAAAGAAGTCACCATAAATCTTGATGTCTTGGATTTTTGATTCGAGAACATTAGCAAAGACTTCCACCTTACCACTAGTGAATTTTGTTCCACGACGGATGTTAAATTCAGGTGATTTACCGTAGTTCCAGTCCCAAGTACCAAACTTAGTATCCTTGATGCGATTGATTTCAGCCAATTCTTCCTCAGAAAAAACGTATTCAGTCATCTCTGGGTACTCTTTTTTCATGTATTCCAAGAGTAAATCACGGAATTCTTCGACTGTGATTTTTTCTGGTAGTTCATTGACAATATTGGTGACACGAGCACGAACCGATTTCACCCCTTTTGATTCAAATTTATCCTTTGAAACCTTAAGGGCATTTGAGAGGACTGACAAATCAACGTCAAAGAGCAAGCAACCGTGGTGCATGATACGGCCGTTGATATAAGCTTGGGCATTGCCGCAGAATTTCTTGCCATCAATCTCTAAGTCATTACGACCTGTGAACTCAGCTTTAACTCCAAGTTGAGCTAGTGTATTGATAACTGGAGTTGAGAAGCTCTTAAAGTCAAAAGCCTTATTTTCATCTTCTTTTGAGATGATCGTGTAGTTGAGGTTATTTAAATCGTGGTAAACAGCTCCACCACCACTGATACGGCGAACTACCTCAATGCCATTTTCGCGAACATAATCACGGTTGATTTCTTCGATAGTGTTCTGGTGACGACCAACAATGATCGATGGTTTGTTAATCCAAAGAAGGAAGATTTGATCCTCATCCAAAAGGTGTTTAAAGGCATATTCTTCCAAGGCGATATTAAAAGCAGTGTCGTTTGAATGATTGATAATGTATTTCATGATATCCCTTTATACGATAGAGACTGGAAAACACCTTTCCAGTCTAATCTATCTTTCTTTTATTTTTTCTTAGGTGAGTGGATGGCCATTCCTAGAACATCCGCAAATGCTTCATACATCACTTCAGAGTAGGTTGGGTGTCCGTGAATGGTCTTCAGCATTTCTTCAACAGTAATTTCCATTTCGATAATGCTTGAGGCTTCGTTAATCAATTCTGCAGCTGCAGGACCGATGATATGGACACCAAGGATTTCTCCGTATTTCTTATCTGCAATAACTTTAACGAAACCTTGAGCTGCATCTGAGGCAATGGCACGACCGTTAGCTGCAAAGTTGAACTTACCAATGGCTACATCGTATTTTTCACGGGCTTGTTCTTCTGTCAAACCTACTGCTGCTACTTCAGGAAGAGTGTAGATAGCTGCAGGAGTCAAGTTCAATTTGGCAACAGCATGATTTCCTTTAAGAGCATTTTCAGCGGCAACTTCACCCATACGGAAGGCTGCGTGAGCCAACATCTTAGTACCGTTGATGTCACCTGGTGCATAAATGCCTGGAACAGAAGTTTCCATGTATTCGTTGACCTTGATACGACCACGATCCAATTCAAACTCAACCTCTCCGATACCTTCAAGGTCTGGCACACGACCAATTGAAAGAAGAGCTTTGCTTGCGATGATATCGTCTTTTCCTTCAACCTTGATACGAAGTTGACCATTTTCCTCAATGATTTCTTGCAGTTTAGTACCAGTCAAGATGGTCATTCCTTTACGTTCTAGGATCAAGCGAAGGTTCTTAGAAACTTCAGCATCCATAGCTGGAACGATACGGTCCATCATTTCGATAACAGTCACTTTTGAACCAAATGTCATGAAGGCTTGTCCAAGTTCAATACCGACAACACCACCACCGATGATAACAAGGCTTTCTGGTACTTCGTTCATTTCAAGAATGTCGTCACTGGTCATCACAAGCGGAGATTCCATACCAGGAACATTGATCTTGCTGACCTTTGAACCACCAGCAAGAATGATTTTCTTGGTTTCAAGCAATTCAGAACCATTTACCAAGACATTCTTGTCTTTAGTAATAGTACCGATACCCTTATGAACAGTAACTCCGTAGCTACGAAGAAGACCTGCAACCCCACCTACCAAGGTATTAACAACCTTAGACTTAGTTTCAAGGAGTTTATCCATATCTACAGTGAAATTTGGATTTTCAATGACGATACCACGGTTTGCGGCATGACCAATGTTTTCGATAATTTCAGCGTTATGAAGGTAAGTCTTGGTTGGAATACAACCACGGTTCAAGCAGGTTCCACCAAGTTCAGATTTCTCAACAAGAGCAACCTTACCGCTGAGTTGGGCAGCTTTAATAGCTGCAACATAACCAGCAGGACCTCCACCAATCACAACGATATCAAAAGCATCATCGCTCTTACTATCATCGTTTGAAGCACTTGCTGCAGGTGCTGGGCTAGCTTCTGGCGCTACTGCTCCAGCTGTTGGGATATTTTCCCCTTCTTCACCAAGGTAACCGATAACTTCCGTTACTGGGACAGTTTCACCATCTCCTTTGAGAATGGCAATCAAATAACCATCTTCTTCTGCTTCCAATTCCATGCTGACTTTATCAGTCATGATTTCCAAAAGGATTTCTCCTTCTTTTACAAATTCTCCGACTTTTTTATTCCATTGGACGATTTGTCCTTCTGTCATATCCACGCCGGCTTTTGGCATAATTACTTCTAAGGCCATGTCTTCCTTCCTTTATCTATATCTTTAAAATGAATACTCTTGTTCTTAAATCAACATTGAGATTGGATTTTCAATTAATTCTTTCAAGTCTTTCATAAACTTGGCTCCAGCCATACCATCTACGATACGGTGGTCAATTGTTAAACCAAGGCTCATGATAGGGCGAATCACAATTTCACCATTAATGACAACTGGCTTCTCAATTGTCGAACTCACACCAAGGATAGCTGAGTTTGGTTGGTTGATGATAGGACCAAAGGACTGCACGCCAAACATTCCCAAGTTACTGATTGTAAATGTTGAATTTTGCAGTTCACTTGGAGCCAATTTACCATCCAAGGTACGACCAATGACATTCTTGAAGGCTACAACCAGTTCTGAAAGACTCATCTTCTCCGCATTGTACACAACAGGTGTCATCAATCCATTATCCATTCCAACTGCCATGGCAAGATTGACATAGTTGTGAGTGATAATGGTCTTGCCATCTTCTGTCAATGAAGCGTTGATGTATGGGTGTTTCATAAGAGTCTTAACAACTGCAAGTGAAAGAAGGTCTGTTACAGTAGTCTTCTTCCCAGTTGCTTCCATGATTGGTTCAAGCACCTTCTTACGAAGAGCCAACATTTCAGTCATATCAACTTCATAGTTGAGAGTGAAGGTTGGCGCAGTTAGGTAAGATTCAACCATGCGTTGGGCAATAACCTTACGCATTGGTGTCATTGGAATACGCTCGATTTCACCGTATGGTGTTACGTTATCAGGAACTTCTTCCACTTTTTCAATCTGAGCAGGAGACTTGATGGTATCGTTTTCGATATTTTCAGGAAGCAAGGCCAAAACATCCTTCTTCATGATTTTACCACGATGACCGGTTCCTTGAATCTCCTGCCAAGCAATATTATGTTCGAGAGCAATTCGTTTTGCAAGTGGCGAAATGCGAACCACGTTTGTGTCTTTATAAGTTTCCACGTCTTCTTTGTGGACACGACCGTTTGCACCTGAGCCAGAAACGTCGTAGAGGTTGATCCCTAGATCATCCGCTAACTTTCTAGCTGCAGGAGTCGCTCTTAGCTTGTCATCAGCCATGACCTCTCCAATTCAATTAAATGATACAAAGGGCGTCAAAGGCGACCGAAAAATAGGAAATCAACGCAGACTTCGATGAAGCCAAGGAGATTTATCTTTTTTCCGAGCTTTTAGCCCGTGTTCAACTCTACAAGTAACTTACTAAATCTTTCGTCGGTTATTATCGAACCAACTCTTCTTGTGACAAGATACATTTTTACATAATTTATATTATGTGATTTTATTCTTTGTTATATGTTTTACGGATGGCATCTTTGATGCTTTCAACTGTTGGAATCATTGCATTTTCTAGGTTTTGTGCATAAGGCATTGGCACATCTTCTCCTGCGCAACGGCGGATTGGTGCATCTAGATAGTCAAATGCTTCTGATTCTGAAATAATTGCTGAAATCTCACCGATATAGCCACTTGTTTTGTGGGCATCGTTGACCAGAACAACCTTACCAGTCTTCTTAACTGAGTTTATGATGATATCCTTATCAAGCGGAACAAGGGTACGTGGGTCAACAATCTCAACAGAAATTCCTTCTTCTGCTAATTCTTCAGCAGCTTGAACCACATGGCGAAGCATTTTCCCATAAGTAACAACTGTTACATCCGTTCCTTCGCGTTTGATTTCGCCGACTCCAAGTGGAATCGTGTAGTCTGGATCAACTGGCACTTCCCCTTTTTGGTTAAATTCTGACTTGTACTCAAGAATAATAACTGGGTTGTTATCACGGATAGAAGACTTGAGCAGTCCTTTCATGTCAGCAGGTGTACCTGGAGCCACAACCTTAAGTCCAGGAATGTGAGTAAACCAAGATTCCAATGATTGTGAGTGCTGGGCTGCAGATCCAACTCCATTACCAGCTGCACATCGAACAGTCATTGGGACCTGACCCTTACCACCAAACATATAACGTGTTTTAGCAGCTTGGTTGACAATATTGTCCATGGCAATAACTGAGAAGTCCATAAAGGTCATATCAACGATTGGACGAAGTCCTGTCATGGCTGCTCCTGCTGCTGCTCCAGAGATGGCAGCTTCAGAAATCGGACAGTCACGAACACGTTCTGGACCAAATTCTTCGAGCATTCCAACAGAAGTTCCGAAGTCTCCTCCAAAGACACCGACATCTTCTCCCATCAAGAACACATTTTCATCGCGACGCATTTCCTCAGACATAGCAAGGATAATGGTGTCACGGAAGGACATTGTTTTTGTTTCCATTTTATCTCTTTCTCCTTAGTCTGCGTAAATATCTTCAAATGCTGATTCAAGCGGTGGGAATGGACTTTCTTCCGCAAATTTAACAGAAGCTTCTACTGCTTCCTTGACTTGTGCTTGGATTTCTTCCAATTCTTCGGCACTTGCAATAGTGTTTTCAATGAGGTACTTGCGAAGATTTTCGATTGGATCTTTTTGTTTCCACAGTTCCACTTCTTCACGTGTACGATATTTACCAGGGTCTGATGATGAGTGACCAAGCCAGCGGTAAGTTACACTTTCAATCAAGACTGGACCGTTGCCACCGCGAACATGGTCTACGGCTTTCTTAAATCCTTCGTAGACGTCGATGACATTGTTTCCATCTTCGATGAACATTCCAGGAATTCCATATGCAGCACTACGTTGATGTATATGCTCCACATTAGTCATTTTCTTGATATCTGCAGAGATTCCATAACCGTTGTTAATGCAGTAGAAAATGACTGGCAGTTTCCAGATAGAAGCCATATTTACTGCTTCGTGGAAAACACCTTCGTTGGTAGCACCATCTCCAAAGAAGCAGACTACGATTTTTCCAGTGTTTTGCATTTGCTGACTGAGGGCTGCACCAACAGCGATTCCCATACCACCACCTACGATACCATTGGCACCAAGGTTACCAGCATCAAGGTCGGCGATATGCATAGAACCACCTTTACCTTTACAGGTTCCAGTGTATTTACCAAGGATTTCAGCCATCATTCCGTTGAGGTCAATTCCTTTGGCAATAGCTTGTCCGTGACCACGATGGTTTGATGTGATCAAATCGTCTGGGTTGAGAGCTAACATAGCACCCACGTTAGCTGCCTCTTCTCCAACAGAAAAGTGCGTCATTCCTGGCACTTTCCCTTTCTTTACTAATTGCGCAATTTTTAAGTCCATACGACGGATTTCTTCCATCTTACGGAACATCTCTAGCAAAAGATTTTTATCTAAAGTTGACATCTTCTTGCCTTTCTAAGTTTCTTCTTACATTACTATTTTACCGTTTTTGGCAAATACTGTCAAAGTTTTACTAAAGAAAAATTCACAAAATAAAAAAGAAAACCCCATGAAAACAAAGGATTTGCTTATAAAGAATGTTTTTTCACAAACTTTTTAGCGTTTAGATTTTTCTACAGATTCAAATCTCTTCATAATCACTGTTAAACGCCAACGGTAGAGCGCTCCACTTACGATTAGACTAATAATCAAACCGATCCAGTAAGAATAAGCTCCAAAATCTGTTAGGGAATCAAAGACCATAGCTACTGGGATTGCTACACCCCAATAACCAACCAAACCAAGGTAAAAAGGAATCACTGTATCCTTATACCCCCGTAAAATTCCCTGAAGCGGTGCCGCAAAGGTATCTGCTAACTGGAAGAAAAGACTATAAGTCAAAAAACGCGCTGTCAGATCGATAAATTCTGGGTCGTTACCATAAAGACTAGCCACATTTCCCCTAAAAATGTAAAGGAAAGATAAGGTGAAGCCTGCAAAAATAAGGGCTGTCCATCTTCCTAAACCAATATAGGTTTTCGCATCATCAAATCGCTTGGCTCCCACTTCATAGGAAACAACAATAGCCATAGCCGATGAGATACTCATAGGAAAGGCGTACATGAGAGTTGAAAAGTTCATAGCTGACTGGTGACTAGCGATAATCAAGGATGAGAACTTAGCCATAATCAAACCAACCACGGAAAAGATAGCCACTTCCGCGAAGACGGTTCCCCCAATAGGCAGACCCAATCGAACTCCTTCCTTGATTTTATCCATATTAAGTGGAATTCGTTTCTCAAGATGTAGGGCTTTGAGTTTCTCCTGTTTAAATAAAACTAGTACGGAAATTCCCAGCAAGACCCAGTAGGCTAAAGAAGTACCTAAACCAGAACCAGCACCTCCCAGTTCTGGAACACCAACGGCTCCGAAAATCAAGAGATAATTAAATCCACTATTGAGAGGAAGCAACAAAAGCATGAGATACATGGACAGCTTGGTCAACCCCAGCGAATCCAGCAGGGAGCGAATGACACTAAAGAGCAACAGGGGGATAATTCCGATAGATAAAAACCAAAGATAGCGAACCGCTACTGCTGCCACTGGTGCTTCTAGTCCAATATGATTCAAGATTGGTGGTGCTAAGAAAAGTACCATCCCCAGCAAGACCACAGATAGACCCAAGGCCAGATAGATGAACTGGTAAAAATCAGACGCAACTTCTTCCTTTTTGCCTCGCCCAAGGTGGTGACCAATGATAGGCACCAAGGCCGATACAATCCCTGTTAGAAATGTAAAGAAAGGATTCCATATACTAGTTGCCATCGACACACCAGCCAAATCCATGGTACTGTACTGACCAGTCATAGTCGTATCAACAAAGGAGGCAGAATAATTGGAAAATTGATAAATCAGGATAGGGAAAAATATCTTTAAAAATAAGATAAACTTGTCTTTAAAATGATGAGTCTGGTACATATAGGCTCTCTATTCTTTTTGTTTACAGAGCAGACTCCCACCTAGTTTTGATAGACAATTTGTCCCTTACAGATGGTATATTTAACCTGCCCTTTTAAGTTTTCACCGATAAATGGTGAATTGGCTGCTTTAGAAGCAAAATGGGAGTCCACAAGGCGATCAGCCTTAGCATCAAAAATAGTGATATCTGCTGGACCATTCTCAGCCAAGTAACCTGCTTCAAAGTTATAAAGCTTGGCTGGGTTGTATGTCATTTTTTCAAGTAATTCCATCAAGGTCAACTCTCCAGCTTCCACTAAATAAGTCAACCCAAGGGAAAGAGATGTTTCTAAGCCAGTCATGCCAGATGGTGCCTTGGTAATATCCTCGACATTTTTTTCATCTGCATGGTGAGGCGCATGGTCAGTCGCTATAACTGTGATGACGCCTGATTTAAGACCTTCAATCACGGCACGACGGTCTGATTCCAAACGAAGTGGCGGATTCATCTTGGCATTACTTCCTTGTGTCAAAAGGAGCGCTTCGGTCTTAGAAAAATGCTGTGGCGCTACTTCTGCTGTGACTTGCGCACCTAGCCCCTGAGCAAACTCCACTACTCTAACACTTTCTTCCTTAGACAAATGCTGGATGTGAACATGAGCCTCGGTTGCATAGGCAATCATGACATCACGCGCCATCATAGCATACTCAGCCACTCCAGTCGCACCGCAGATATGGAAATGTTCTTTAGCGATATTTTCATTAAAGCCAAGAACACCGTTCAAACCTGGATCTTCCTCATGAAGACTAATAAAGGTATTAAGCTTTTTGGCTTCCTCCATGGCTTCCTTGACAACTTTACTGCTTTCAAGCGGAATACCGTCATCAGAAAAACCAACGGCACCTGCTTCCAAAAGCGCCTTAAAGTCAGTCAAGTCTTGGCCATTAAAGTTTTTAGTAATGGTCGCAACCGTCTTAACATTAATCTTCTCTTTGGCAGCTGACTGGAGAACTTCTTGCAAAGTCTCCACGTCTGAAATGGTTGGACTAGTATTAGCCATCATGACAACAGTTGTAAAACCACCTGCAGCGGCTGCTAGGGCACCGGTATGAATATCTTCCTTGTGAGTTTGACCAGGTTCACGGAAATGAACATGAATATCGATCAAGCCAGGAGCAACTACAAGACCAGTAGCATCAATTATCTCTGCTCCTTCTTCTTTAATCTCAGGCGCAATTTTGTCAATTTTCCCATCTTGAACTAAGACATCACACACTTGATCCAAACCAGACTTGGGATCCATTACACGACCATTTTTGATTAGTAGCATCTGCTTTCTCCTTTATTCATAGAAATCAACTTGGGTATCCAACAACTTATCGCCATCATAAACAAACTTGGCTGAAAAGAAGGGTTTATCCTCTAAAAGCCACCCAACAAAGGTATGATCCCCTTCCCAAGTCGGCTTACTCAAAACCTCATCATAGGGAACCCATTCCAGCGTCCCCTCATTGCAGTCAATCAAGTTCCCTTCAAACTCTGTCACCTTAAAAACATAGGTGTACCAGTCTAAATCTGGTGTGAACTCAGGAAAAGTGATAACACCTTTTAGAACTGGCTTGGCTTTAAGCCCTGTTTCCTCAAGGATTTCACGCGCCGCGCATTCCTGAGGCGTCTCACCTCGCTCTAACTTACCACCCACACCAATCCATTTCCCTTCATGGACATCATTGGGTTTCTTATTACGGTGGAGCATGAGCAGTTCCTTCCCGTTATCAATGTAGCAAATCGTCGCTAACTGAGGCATATTTTCTCCTTATCTAAGCCAATCGATTGGCTCTTGTCCTGTCTCTTTTAAGAATGCATTGGCCTTGGAAAAAGGCTTGGAACCCCAAAATCCTCTATAAACCGACAAAGGACTGGGATGAGCTGATTCGATAATCAAGTGATGAGGATTGGTAACTAAGGCCTTCTTCTTGCGTGCATAAGCTCCCCAGAGAACAAAAACGACTGGTCTATCTAGATGATTGACTACCTGAATCACAGCATCCGTAAAAGGCTCCCATATCTGACCAGCATGACCATTGGCCTGTCCAGCAGGAACTGTCAAACAAGCATTAAGAAGCAAGACTCCTTGCTCAGCCCAAGCTGTCAAATCATGAGATTTCTTAACCCCGATATCATCTGACAATTCTTTCAAGATATTTTGCAAGGATGGCGGAGCTGGAATAGAATCAGGTACAGAAAAACTCAAGCCCTGTGCTTGACCTAGCCCGTGATAGGGATCCTGTCCCAGAATCACCACCTTAACGTCTTCTAGGGGTGTGGTCAAGAGAGCCTGAAAAACCTTTTTCTTGGGTGGATAAATAGTCCCCTGAGCATAGACACACTCCATAAACTGATTGATTTTTCCAAAATAACCCTCAGGTAATCGCTCCTTAATCAGAGCATGCCAAGATGAGTGTTGCATAAAGCCTACTCCTTCATTTTTACTGCCTCTATTATAGCAAAAAGTGGCTATTGAAACCACTTTTTACAGTTTATCTAAACAATCCAGCAAGTCTTGGTAAGAATGGACTTCATAAGTCGGTTGGGCTTGTGTGTGATTTTCGAGGTGATGAGGGTTGTACCAGATAGTGTCAATCCCCGCATTATTACCACCTTGAATGTCGGCAGTTAGGGAATCTCCAATCATCAGCGTCTTTTCTTTGCTAAAACCTACAATCTGCTGCCCCATTTTTTCATAAAAGAGGGCGGCAGGCTTTTGTGTTTGCAACTGTTCAGAGATAAAGACTTGATTGAAATAAGGTGCTAGACCAGATTGAGCCAAACGCCCTGTCTGAATGGCAGTAATGCCATTTGTCGCAGCATATAAGTCATAATCTCGCTCGATAAGGCTGTCTAAGAGTTCATGAGCGCCTGAAATCGTTTGTCCCTGCTGAGCAAGGTAAAATTGGTAACGTTGGGCTAGAAAACTACCGTCTTTTTCCTGTCCAAAATTAGAAAATAAACGAGAAAAGCGCGTGTTAACCAGCTCTTGTTTACTAATTTTCTTTTGCTCCAAGTCCTTCCAGAGAGCCTTGTTCATGGGAACGTAATAGTCTTTATAGACTTGAATATCCTCAACTCCTTCTTCTTTTAGAAGTTGCGTCAAAGCCACATCCTCAGCAGCATCAAAATCAAGAAGAGTGTGGTCAAGGTCGAAAAGTAGAAATTTGTAGGACAATTTGGTGTTTTCCTTTCTGAGTGAGAAAAAGTCGCTAATATTTATTTGGGAAATATTCTTTTCCCAACTGCCATAAATACTGATCAATCTCTTTAAGATTAAATTCGTCTAATCCGTAGTATTCTCTAAAAGCAATAATTATATTTTTAAATTTTTGATAATCTTTTAGATCTGCATTCTTAAATTTAGAAAATTTATCTGTTTTTCTAAAGTATTTCAATACCTTTTCTACATAGCTATCATAAATAGGGTATTCTTTAGGATTATGATGGGAACAGTATTTGGTAGAAAAAGAATAGAACTTTCTAGTTACTCCATTGATAGTGACATTCTGAATTTCATTGACTAAAGTTACATCACCTTGTCTCAATCTCTCGTCAATTTTAAGACTCAGAATATGCTCTGCAACTGGATAAACTGAAAAAATATTTGTACTATAAAAATCATTCAACGTAGCAACCTTTAATAAGATGTCAGAAATTTCTTCGTTACTTGGTAACAGCTCAAAAAATAATTTATCTAAAGCATCTTCTTGCAACTTATAATTTTTAAGATTTTTCCACGTTTTCAAGTATTTTTCTACTTCACTGGCTGACGGTTTAGAAATAACAATATCTGATTTCTGTTTTCTATTGTAGTTTATTTGCATATCTATCTCACTCCAAGTAGTTATTCAAAAAATTTGATAGATTAATTATACCCTAACAGCCTAGACAGCAGTACAAATTAACGCAAATTTATAAACAAACGCAAACAATTGCGGTTTCTACCGTGATTGTTATTTTAATTCATCTAGAAAGGTAGGATATCAATTTTATCAATATTTTTTTCTGAAATCTTCCGCAATTGCATCTTGAACAAGGCGTTTTATATGACGAAGATTATTTTCTTCTGAAAAACTCAGAATTTTTTTCATTAATTCGTCGCTAATTTCATAGGTAGTATTTTTGATAGAATTTAACTTATCCACCAGACTATCTGCTTGTTCTTGGATGAATAAGCGTTTTTCATCCAAGTTAGGAATCTGAAAATCGCTAAGTAAATCAAACCGAGACCTTAGGGAAGCTGGAATATATTGCAGATAGTGCTGAGAAGTCATATTGGAAGTAAAGACAATAGTATAACCATTTAGATTATGAGCGATGCCACGCCTATCTGTAAATTTACCGTCTTCTAGTAGTTCATAAAAAAAATTAAACACGGCTGGTGTCGCCTTTTCAAATTCATCAATCAAAATAATTTTAGATTTGGATGAATTAATTTTTCTAATCAGTTCGCCACCCTCATCGCTTCCAACGTATCCGAGCGGAGAACCTATTAAACTATTCAACACCCCTTCTGTCGAGTAATTTCCAAAATTAATTTTGGTAAGCTCTTCATCTGGATAGAGTGACTTTGATAAAATCTTAGCAAATTCTGTTTTACCTATTCCAGATTCACCAATCAGAAACACGGAAAAAATCTTCCGGACTCCTATTCTTTCGAGAAGTATAAAGTTTTCATACTTCTGTATAAAATCTTCCTTAAATAAATCATGACCAATTAGGTTGCTAGCAACCTCCTGTATTTTATTGCTAAACTCAGTATCACTACTATCTTTCGTTTCGTCGTCAGAATTAAAATTTTGAACTTCTGGATTAGCAAAATTTTTGTTTATCTCTTCATCTTCAAATAGAAGTGGCAACTCTTTCAGTACACTTTCGTATTTTAACTTATTTAGCCAAAAAATAAAGGAGTTAGACACTCTACTTAGCGAAAAGAAAACTCGACCTATATACTGACTATTGTAGGCGTTTAAATTCATCAAGGCTGATAAATCTATGACCAATCCATCTACAGCATCAATCTCCTCGCATATATCTTCTATTTCACTCAAATTAGTGAAATCGTAAGATAGAATACGAGTGATATCAATCCTTTTACTTTCCAAGAAATGTTCTTTTAAATCATCTATTCTTGTAACATCATATAAATAAATCACGACTCACTCTCCACATTGATTTTTTGAACAACAGCAATCACATCTATCAAATGATATGTTCCATTTAACTTTTCATAGTTGAAATCTATTTCGAATTCCGACCCAGATTCATCGCTCTTTTCAGATGATGAGGATTTTGGGATAATATCTTTTACATTGTTCGTCACGTTATTTTTCTTGGTTTGCTTACTCATAAACTCTAAAAATTTTGTTGACATGGTATCAACTTCAGAAAAATTAATCTTACCTCTATCTATTCCGACTAAGTTAAGTTTTCCAAGTTGAAAATCACTATGTCTATACCCATTCTCAAAACCTTCAACTTCTCCATAGGGGAAACGAATCAAGAATTTTTCATTACCTTGTTTGAAACTATAATCAATCGTGTAGTCAGTCAAGAAAGTAGAAAGTAGGTTTGACATATTTAACTCAATTCCCTCCGTACTGGGATTGTCCAACTTGCTAGCCTGTAACACTTGCAATATAAGTGGAATATCTTGTGCATTTACGGGATTAAGAGTTACACTGTCAAATTTTATTAAATCTCCTTGCTCTATGTTCTCAGCTTGAAAATTTTTGGACATTTCATAGACTTTTCTAAAAATCGTAGATTTAGTGCTTTTAACTTCGAAACTTTCACTAATTTTACTTTCCGTAGTTAATTCGTTGCTATTTCCATATCCTGAATACAAACCATTTCTCGTTCCAATTTCAAAAAAGTTTTTGTGACTTGTTGTACTGCTATTTTCCTTCTGAATAGTTGTCTTGACAGTATCATCAATTAAGGTAGCAATTTCATAAGACTTAGCCGAATTGAGATATACTAAGTTGAAATAGTCTATGTTTGACTGAGAATTATCTGCTGCTGTATTAATTTTATTGATAGAGTCTATCCGCCAACTCCCAGAAATCAATATTGCACTAGCCATTAGTAATACATTTAAGTCGATATTGGCTATAGTAATTAGATAATCCAACGCGGGCTGGAGCAGTACATATAATATAGTTACAAATAGAAATTCATCCTTCTTTTTATTTCTTAAAAAGTAAAAGGACAATATTGTCACTACAGCAATAATCATCTTATGTCCAGAATACGGTTGTAATATATTAATTTTAAACAACCAACAAATGATTGTATATGCAACCAATGTATAGCTAATTATTCTACGATAATTTACACCTAGGAAAAAATTTTTTACCACTAAACACCTCTAGCTTTCTTAATCTTATATTTATAAATCATTACAAAAATAGCAGAAATAATTTTTTATAATTCGATTATACCACAAGCCCAGAGATCAGTTTTAAAAAAAAAATATACTTATACCTCGATCAATATAACATCCTGAGATGTGTTCTATATTTGTATTGAGCTAAATTCCTTAAAATCAGCAACACTCTTCCAATCAACAAGTCGATTTTTTAAAAGAAAGAAACAAAAGCAAAAGGCTAGGACTGCTGTAAGCTCCCCCAAACAGAGGGATACCAACTCTTTTCTAACTTTCTCTTTTTGTATTTTCATCATCACACCCATCAATCTATCATCCTAAATCAGAAAAAACCATTCGAACCAGTTTATCATCAACATTTCTCAGAATTAAGGCATTCTAAGAATCGAATAGTTCATTCTGCTTCAATATCAATGCAATTCTAAACTTAGAATTACATTAAAATAAATGTTTTGGCACTCTTCTAAGCCATTGATTACCTTAAATGTTAGTTTTTGAAGGATTCTAAAGCTAGAAGAACTCAAAAATGAAGATAACTAAGCTATTCGAAGCTTAGAAGAACCTTTTCTAAAATCCATACCCACTTTAACTAGCGACGCTTACAATTCTTCTGATGTGATTTGAGTTTTTTCAGAGCCCAATCATAGTGACTGGAGGTGCTACTGACAAAGTAGGAACCTAGACTTGTCCCACCTGTCCACTTATAGACACCTTTGGTAAAGAGTTCGTCATTGCTAAAAACTTCTATCAACTCTAAAACCTTCCTATGTGATTGTTCTAGGAGTCTAGTCGCTTCTTCTAAGGAGGTTTTCTGGTGCTTCTTCCAAAAAGCGACATTCATTTCTCCATAAGTTTTCCAATTATAAGATTCAGGGAGAAAAAGTCTTTCGAGACCTTCTTGATTAGAATGTACCCAAGTCAAAAGTAACTGCTGCCATTCATAAAGATGAATCAGGACATCTCTTAGATTCTTATCCCTTTTCCAGTGAGCTTCTTTTTTCTTTGGGTCTCTTGATAAATCAAATGGAGTCTGTAGCTCATCTTCACTTAGTTGGGAGATGAAACGATTAAGCTTTTCATAGTTTTCCTTAGAGGCCAGTACTAGCTCCTCTTTTGTTTTAGGTCTTGGCATAGAGTTCTCCCTTCATATCTCTAGTTATTATTAGAGATTTTTTATCCTTTAAATCTCTATAACTTATCCTTTAATTTCTCAACAAAGAGATAGGCTGCTGGACAGGTCAAAGTATTCTTAATCGTCAAATGGTTGATTTGATGGATCTTTTTCCTGTCTGTATGAGGAAATTCACGACAGGCCTTTGGACGAACGTCATAGATGGAACAGAGATTATCTCCTCCTAAAAAGGGACAAGGCATGGATTTAAAAACCTTATCACCATCTTCATCTACCTGCAGAAACTCCGCTTCAAAAGCAGGTAATTTCATCTTAAAGTACTTAGCAATACGAGTGATGTCTGCTTCCTTGAAGTCGGGTCCCAATGTCTTGCAACAGTTGGCACAGGCAGTGCAATCAATCTCCTCAAAAACTTCTTGGTGAATCTGTTGGGCTATCTTGTCTAGATTTTTAGGAGGTTTTTTCTTTAAATTGGCTAAAACTTTTCGATGCTCCTTCTGCTTTTGTAAGGCTAGCTGGTGGTAATACTCAATATCAATTTCTTTAGACATGATTTCTTTCTAATTCACGTATTTTTGTCTATTATACCATAAATACTGCCCCTTTTTTGCCCCCTAAATACAAAAATAGCCCTTCGGATAAAATCCGAGGGGCTAGAAACGTTATTAAATCAACGGCCGAACTTTTGAATTTCAAGGTTCGGGATAAAATAGTTCACTGATTCTATATCGCTTTCAGATTGTAATTTCTGAATTTCAGCAATCACTGTCGCATCGATTTCAATAACATCTGGAATTGCTGTGATAGTGATTTTTGGTTTCTTATCCGCAGGCATTTCTAGTTTAAAATCAATTACCCCTCGGCCAAGCTCCCAATCATTGATTTTTACTGAATATCCTGAAGAATTAAGAGATTGATCCTCAGTAGGTTCTTGTTTGGGCTTAATACTTAGTTTTAATTGCTTCATGTTTGCTCCTTTCTCCATTTTGTTATATAAACCACTATATTTTTGATAGGTTTAATGAATGTTTATTGATTGCTAACAAACATATCAATGACAAACTCCACCTTCAATCTTCTGCGAACTGCTCGCAGAGTTCATCTATTTCCTTCCGTTGCTCTTTTGTAAACGGAGCGGTATTATTTGTCCAAGTTATCTGCTTGCCTTCTTCACGCTTTATTCTACCTGCTCTAACAAGCAGGTTTTTAAATACCTCGTAAGGCATGTGAACTCTGATATCTTCTTCCATCCGCCCTCCTTTCTGTTTCTAATCTCCATTTCTGCTATAATAAAAGCAGAAAGGAGTTAACCTTATGACTTTTAAAGAATATTTGACAATAGCAAGCAAACGCAACATCTACGATGATGGTAAAGATTTTGATTTTGAAACCATCTTTGCTAGAGAAATATTACGTTATGCACACGATTCCGAACTGGAAACCAAAACAGGTTTCTTTCGTCATCTTGAAATCATGGATGCCGAAGCTTGGTTTATCGAACTTGCTCACTCAGTCTATCAAGATTTTGAGAAATCAATTTCAGATTCTCACTAATCGAGCGTGACTTTTTTTGATACGGCAATCTCAGAAATTTACCACCAGAGCTGACTACCTTAATGATTTTTTCAAGGTGGTCTTTTCTTTTTCAAGAGCATCAATAAATTCTTTCATCCTTCCTCCTACTCAATCCAATTTTTACCGAATTTTAAAATCTTCAATCACACGAGCGATGAACTGATTCGCTTGTGGATTTTTTAGCTTTCCATTCAGGATATTCGTCACATCCTGACGAGTCATGCTATACTGTACCGCTAGCGTCGCCATCGTCAAGTTGTGTTCTTTTAGATAATCCCTGATTTTTTGACGTCCACCATCCATATTTGGATCTGCCTCCCTCCTTTCTTCAAAAGTAAGAAAAAAAGTTAGAAATTTTATAAAATGCTTGACAACTTTTACACCATAGTGTAAAATGAGGGCATAATTAAAAACCTTGATAAAACCATGTATCTATCAACTTTCTTGCTCGCCAAAGCTATTTATTTTTAGATAAGTTTTAACTTCGTTTTTTACTAACTCATTAACTTACAAAAACTATTTTACTCTTTAGTATTATTCCTGTCAATAGAAATAATACTTTTTTATAAAATATTTTTTGTCATGTCTTAGAAAAGGTAATATGACAATGTTTTCCACACTTGAAAAGATTAAGGAACTTGCCCAAAAACAAGGAATAAGTCTTCAAAAAGTTGCTGAAGATTTAGGCTATAGTATAAATTACCTCTATACTTTAAAAGAAAAGACTCCTAAATCTGACCGCCTACAAGAAATCGCCGACTACTTCAACGTATCCACCGACTACCTGCTCGGTCGTACAGATAATCCAACTATTGCAAAGGATGATACAATCGCAGGATACACGTCTGACGACCTCCGAAAGATGGCAGAGAATGCCAAGACCTTCGATGGCAAGCCGCTTACAGAGGAAGACATCGATGCCATCCAGAACATCATTGAGATTTATTTGAGAGGTAGATAGTATGACGATTACCGAACAAGATGCCTTGCTCTTCAATACCCTTTTTGAAAACATATATCATCAACTCCCGTCTGTTGATAGTTCTAAAGATTATTGGTTTGTAAGGGCTCAAAAAGGGCAATTCTATAAAAGTTTTCAAACTGGTGGCTATATCGCCATTGGATGGAACTATATAACATTAGATGACCTTAAAAATCTTGACGAAGATGCAATCAAAGGAAAAATCAAGGAGTTCGACAATAGGATAGAAAAGCCTGGCTCTGCCTACAATCAAATGATGAAGTTTGCGTATAGTCTTAATATCGGAGACATTGTCATTGTTCCGTCAGAATCTCCTAACGATTTTCTTGTAGGTGAAATAACGAGTAGACCCTATACAGAGAGCGAAAGCAACATAGAGTCCGCATCTAACGTTTGCCCATTTAACAAGAGAATGAACGTGCACTGGTTTGGAGTTATACCAAATAGAGATATTGACTCACAGCTTTATAAATTAGTCTATTCAGGTCATACCATCACTGATGCAAATGCCTACAAGAAGTTCATCAACCGAGGTCTATACGATGCCTACATTGATCATGACCACATGAGCATTACTTTTAAAGTACAAGAAGAAAACAATATAGATGCCTTCGAATACTCAACATTTTTGCACACAGTCCTACAAATGGTTAATGTTATAAAAGAATCTGATGAATTACAAGATGAGAAAGTCGTTCTAAGAACCAACGTCCAATCGAAAGGACCGATTGAACTACTTGGACATCCTGAAATACTAGTCCCGGTTCTAGTATTTATCATTATTTTAACCGGAGGAATTGCTTTTCGCAATTTAATTAAACGCAATGGTGCAAACTTTGAAGTCGATTCTAAGCTTGGAAAATTTAAAGCTCAGTTAAATAGCGATGGGGATGAAGCAATCAAAAAAGCCCAGGCAAATAAAATAAATGCCGAGGCTATTGCATTATTAATAGATAAAGGGATGAGTCCTCAGTTTAAAGGCGCTACATCTCAACTAGATATTAAAGCTCCAGAAGTAGCAACTAAGATTCTTCAAAATGAACTATCCGAATCTCCAGAAAAAGTCGAAGAATAATTTCAGAAATAACAAAACTGAGTAAAACGATAATTGGAAGTGTTAGGATTTGTCTTAGAAAAAAGTAACAAATCAAAAAAACAAATGCTGAAACTTGAAACAGTACAGCTAAATGTGCATAGAGTTTCAACTTCATTTTTATCACTTCCTTTCAATTCTATTTTACTCTAGTTCATGAGATAAAACAACTAATTTAAAAAAATATTTGAAGGATGATAGCCTATGACTATTGAAGAGCTAGTTGACTCACACGGTGTCACTCTCGCTTACTTTGATAACGAACTTTGGCAAAGACCTGGAGTTTATATCAAAGAAATCAGTATTATCTTTATAAACCGTGAACTGTCCGAAGATGCAAAAAAACGGGTCATATACCACGAATTAGGACATCTGGAACATTCTACTGTACTATATCAAAACAACCACACTAGGCGCGAGAATGAAGCTAATAGACATATGATCCATAAGTTGTTAGAAGAAGAACTCGCACTATCAGACGACCATCAATCATTCAACTATCTTCATTTCATGCAAAAACATGAGCTTAGAACAGTCGCAGACGAATTAATGGTCATTGACGAATATTATGAATTGATAGGATAATTAAGAAAAGATAACAAAATATAAATTGGAGGTCAATATGAAATTTTGTCCTGAGTGTGGTAATCCAGTAGAGGGCTACAAGTTCTGCCCAAATTGCGGTTATTCTATCGCTAACCAAGAACCTGCAGAGCAACTTCAACCAACTACGAAACCAGTTTCTCCTGCTCCTGCTGCTAAAAGCAGACGGACAGATAAAGTCGGACCGCTTGAGATTGATAGATATAATCGTACCTATCGTATTCATGGAGCTCAAAAAGCAAAAGGCTCTTCAGGATTGGTCGGAGGAGCAATTAAAGGCTCGTTAAAAGCAGGGCTTGCAATGGGAACGATGGGATTGTCTTTGATACCGTCCTTGGTTAAGAAAGATAAGAATGACACAGATTGGTATTCATTTGAGGATTTAGTGTCGTATGAATTGATTATCAATAATCAAACGGTTGTTTCTGGAGGAGTTGGTCAAGCATTGATTGCAGGTGCTATGTTTGGTGCGATTGGCGCTGTCGCAGGCGGTATTGTAGCAAAAAGAAAATCAACTTCTAAAATTTTGAACATGACAGTTCGTGTGACCTCAAACGACTTCACCAAACCAGTCATATTTATTGACTTGATTAGAAAGCCAGTAAAGAACACTTCGAAAGAGTACAAAGAAGCAGTCGAAAACGCTCAGCGAATCATGGGAGCCTTGGACGTTATCGTTCATAATTCGTAAATAAAAAAATCACCACATTCTCCGACGGCAATCTTTGAGTGTGAGGATATCGGCTATAAGAAACAACCATTAAACACGACGAGTTCCAGATTTGAAGGTGAGGTTGTCAGTGTGTATAGAGAGAAATAAAATGAACAAAGAAAATCCATATTTTGAACAAACCAAACAAAACTACATAGAAGTTGAAAAACTCTATAAACTTGGTAAAGCAAAGCATACATCTTCTAAATACAGATTTCTTGCACCAGCAGTTAAAAGACAATCTGAACAATTCTTATTTGAAGCTAAGACTCAAAAAAGAAAATATTGGAAATTCAGTCGTGGTTCTCTAGTATTCGTAGAGTTCGGTGTAAATATAGGCGGAGAATTATCAAATAATCATTGGGCGATTGTTTTAGACAAAGTAGATAGTCCTTATAAAAAAACACTCACAGTAATTCCTCTAACATCTAAAAATCAAATAGATACTGTACTCATAGACGAAATTATTGCGGAATATCCTTCTATTTTACTTGATGAATATATTGAAAAATTACACAAAGAATTATTTGCCTACCTAAAATATTTAGATTCCAATAATGCAATTACTGAAGCTGCCTTATCGGATGTCTACCAAGCTTACACAGAACAATTTTCAAACGAAATAATTCAACCTAAGATAGTAGACGATAACAACCTTAAACGAACACAATCAGAAATAACTGACATTATTGAATTAACTCAATACTACAAAAAATACATTAAGCGTTCTTATGCCAAGTGTAATAACCTTCAAACAATCAGCAAAGATAGAATTTTAAAGAAAAATAGATTAGATCCAATCGGAAAAATGAAAGTATCTGATAACACATTGGACAAAATTAACGAAAAGTTAAAAGAATTATACCTTTTTTAATCTCTTGACATTTTTTAATAATTATATTACAATACAGCTATTAGGAGTTTAGCTCCATAAAGTTTACATTGGGATTTTAGATCCATAACGTGATGGTAGCCGTATTTGATACGGCTACTTTTCTTTTTATCTAGCAACTGTTTCCATTTTGGAAATAGTTGGCATGTAAAAAACGGAAATAAAAAATGTGCAACAACTGATCCACACTAAAAGCTGATAGAGAGGTTTCTTATGAAACAAGAACGTAAAGTTTTAGGTATTCTAGCCATTATCTTCGGAGGTCTTGCACTGCTTGGCTCGTGGATGCCTATCATCAATAATTTTTCATTCCTTTTGGCTATTTTGGCTCTTATCTTCGGTTTAATTGGTTTTGCAGTAAACAGAAAAAGACCAAAAACACTAGCTATTATCGGAACTGTTTTATCTGTTGTTTCGATTGCTATAGTGCTTGCAACTCAAGCTATGTATGCTAAATCGCTTGATAAAATTGGTAAAGATGTGGAACAAGCAGTTAGCTCAGCAAGTTCTTCAATCGAATCTTCACAAAAAGAAGAAGATGCTAAATTTAACTGGACAAAAGAGCAGTTTGATGCGCTTGTTACTGGTGATATTGCTAATAGAGGTGCAGGCGGTTCTAAATACGATGATATCGTTAAAGAACACGGTGAGCCGAGCGATACTAACACAAGTACAGTGAATGATCACGAAAATAAAACAATCTCTTACACTTCGATTGGTACTAAATATAAAGCTGTTATCTTGTCATTCGCAAAACAAGATGATGGAACTTTCTTATTGATTACCAAAGTTGGTAACGGTTTGGAATAAAAAAAGACAACAAAAAATCCTCACACTCTCCGACGGCAATCTTGAGTGTGAGGAACTTACGTATAAGAAACAACCATTCAAAAGGTCGTTTTCTTATACTCATTTTAACAAAAAAGTGAGGTAAAATCAATGTGGATAGAAGAACTTCCAAACGGAAAATACAAATTCTTTGAACGATACAAAGACCCTTATACTGAGAAATGGAAAAGAGTGTCTATAACCCTTGACTCTGGATCAATAAGAGCGAAAAAAGAAGCACAGAAGCAGCTAGATGAGAAGATTGAAACTGTACTGCAGAAACTGACCACTGCTTCTGCTTTCTTCCATACAGTTTTTTCGGAATGGTGGGAATTCCATCAGAAACAAATAAAACTAAGTACGTATAAGACCATGCTTTCAACCTATAACAGAATCTCGGATAAAATCGAAGGTGGTACTAAATTAGAAAATATGGATGTGAGACTAATTCAAAGATTGCTTGATACTGAAGACTGGACTTACACCCAAAAATACCGAGTTAAATCTATTTTGAATGTTTTCTTTGATTATGCTATCGACCAAGGATTCATTGAAAATAATCCAGCAAGAAAAGCAAAGTTACCTCGAAAAAAACAAAGCTTGGAGCAGATTAAAAATGCGAAAGACAAATACCTGGAACCGAAAGAATATAAAGAAATTTTGAAAGAACTGTATAGAAAAGATATCACTCTAAGATATGCTTTAGCCTGTGAATTCATGATCCTGAATGGTTGCCGGCTTGGAGAGCTAGCTGGCCTTACGCTAGATAAATATCACAAAGATAGCAAGACATTAGATAGCAAGACATTAGACATCCATACAACATTCAACCGATATATTCCAGACGATGATGGGCCTAAAACATTTGCAAGCTTTCGAACTACACACTTAACAAAAAGAGAGATTGAGATACTAGATAAAATGATTGAACTTAACCAGATCAGTGAAAAAACTGACCTAAATTGGCACAAAAGCGCTCGTATATTTGTCACAAACACTGGTAAGCCGATTCATAGTTCAATTCTAAGCAAGTCGCTTCAGAGAGCAAATGAGCGCCTTAAAAAGCCAATTCCCAAACATCTGTCCCCTCACATCTTCAGACATACAACTATTAGCATTTTAGCTGAAAATAAAATTCCGCTAAAAACAATCATGGATAGGGTTGGACATTCTGATTCTGATGTCACAACTTCTATCTATACCCACGTCACAAAGAATATGAAAGATGAAGCAATCAATGTCTTAGATAGGGTTTTATGAAAAAAATTTTATAAGAAAGTTTTGCCCCTTTTTTGCCCCCTGAACAGAAAAAAAGCCCTTCGGATAAAATCCGAGGGGCTTAAAACGTTGTTAAATCAACTATTATTTTTTCAAGTTGTAGAATGATTTCAATCCACGGTATTCTGCTACTTCACCAAGTTGGTCTTCGATGCGAAGCAATTGGTTGTATTTAGCGATACGGTCTGTACGTGAAAGTGAACCAGTCTTGATTTGTCCTGCGTTAGTTGCAACTGCGATGTCAGCGATTGTTGAATCTTCAGTTTCACCTGAACGGTGTGATACAACTGCAGTGTAACCAGCTTCTTTAGCCATTTCGATAGCTTCAAAAGTTTCAGTAAGAGTACCGATTTGGTTAACTTTGATAAGGATTGAGTTAGCAGCACCTTCTTGGATACCACGTGCAAGGTAGTCAGTGTTTGTTACGAAGAAGTCGTCACCAACAAGTTGTACTTTCTTACCAAGACGTTCAGTAAGAGCTTTCCAACCATCCCAGTCGTTTTCATCCATACCATCTTCGATAGTGATGATTGGGTATTTGTTAACCAATTCTTCAAGGTAGTCGATTTGTTCTGCAGATGTACGAACAGCAGCGCCTTCACCTTCAAATTTAGTGTAGTCGTAAACTTTACGTTCTTTATCGTAGAATTCTGATGAAGCACAGTCAAATCCGATAAATACGTCTTTACCTGGAACATATCCAGCAGCTTCGATCGCAGCAAGGATAGTTTCAACACCGTCTTCAGTTCCTTCGAAACGAGGAGCGAATCCACCTTCGTCACCTACGGCAGTTTCCAAACCACGTGATTTAAGGATTTTCTTAAGAGCGTGGAAGATTTCAGCACCGTAACGAAGAGCTTCTTTAAATGTTGGCGCACCAACTGGCAAGATCATGAACTCTTGGAAAGCGATTGGAGCGTCAGAGTGAGAACCACCGTTGATGATGTTCATCATTGGAGTTGGAAGAACTTTAGTGTTGAATCCACCAAGGTAGCTGTAAAGTGGGATTTCAAGGTAGTCAGCAGCAGCACGAGCTACAGCGATAGACACACCAAGGATTGCGTTTGCACCCAATTTACCTTTGTTAGGAGTACCGTCAAGAGCGATCATAGCACGGTCGATAGCTTGTTGATCACGTACATCGTAGCCGATGATAGCTTCAGCAATGATGTTGTTTACGTTGTCAACAGCTTTTTGTGTACCAAGACCACCGTAACGAGATTTGTCACCGTCGCGAAGTTCAACTGCTTCGTGTTCACCAGTAGAAGCTCCTGATGGAACCATACCACGTCCGAAAGCACCTGATTCAGTGTAAACTTCTACTTCAAGTGTTGGGTTACCGCGTGAGTCTAGGACTTCGCGAGCGTAAACATCAGTAATAATTGACATTTTTTACTCTCCTTATGAGTTAAATTTTTTACACCTCTATAATACCTTAAAACCCCTCCTTTTTCAAGAAAAAACGTTATCTTTGTGCAAATTTTCCTTAACTTTATAAAGTAATCGCTTTCTTTTATCTGTTTTATTCTAACTTTTATGATATACTGTTTTCATGACAGATTTATCAAAACAATTACTTGAAAAAGCTCATGGTGGGCCAAAATTAAATCCAGATGAGCAAAGACGCTATCTTGGCACTTTTGAGGAAAGAGTTCTTGGATATGCAGATATTGATACAGCAAATAGCCCTCAGTTAGAAAAAGGCTTTATATCTATTTTAGAAAACCTTCAGGAAAAAGCAGAGCCACTATTTGTAAAGATTTCTCCAACTATCGAATTTGACAAGCAAGTTTTCTACTTAAAAGAAGCTAAAGAAACTGATAGTCAAGCTACCATTGTATCTGAAGAGCATACTTCTTCTCCTTTTGGCCTGATTATCCATGCCAATGAACCAGTTCAAGTAGAAGAAAAGAACCTTCGACTTGCTTTTGCAAAACTTTGGGAAGTTAAAAAGGAAGAGCCAGCCAAAACATCCATCTGGAAGAAATGGTTTGGCTAAATCTTACGCATATTTAATAAATGCCCTATATTGGCAGCCGTGCGCTCCAGATAGAGACTGGCATTTTTCAAACTATCTTCTAAAGGTTCACTTTTCTCCAAAATAGAAAAGGCTGCTTGGATATTTTCAAATGGTAGAGAAGGTAAATCCTCAGCAAGACTACCACAAATAGCAATGACAGGAACTCCGACAGGGGTTCTTTTTGCAACACCTATAGGTGCTTTACCTGCTAAACTTTGACGATCTAGCCTTCCTTCTCCTACAACTACCAAGTCAGCATATGCAACTTTCTTATCAAAATCAATCAAATCTAAACAGGTATCAATTCCCGACACGATATTTGCCTGAGCAAAAGCACACAAACCACCAGCAATGCCTCCACCAGCTCCTGCTCCTTTAATTTCCAATGTTACAGGTGAGGCTTTTTCATAAAAATCTTGGATTGCCTGATCTACGACTGCAAACATAGTAGGATCTAGGCCTTTTTGTTTTCCAAAAATGTAGGTCGCACCTTGAGGACCACATAAGGGACTCACGACATCTGCTAAAATACGAATTTGAACATCTTCAGGAATTTCATAGCAATTTTCTATTGAAATAGAAGCTAATTTTAGTAAGGATTTACCACATGCAGGCAAGACATTCCCATCCCTATCATAAAATCGATAACCTAAACCAGCAGCGATCCCAATTCCTCCGTCATTACTGGCCGTACCACCAACTCCGATATAGATATCTTTAATCCCTTTAACAATGAGATGACGAATCAACTCTCCAATACCACAAGTTTGGATTTGAAGTGGATTTCGTTTCTCTAGCGGAATCTTTCCAAGGCCGACTAAGTCAGCAACTTCAAATAGAGCCAGTTCCCCTTTTTGAAAATAGCGTATTTCTTCTTTTTGTCCAAAAGGTCCTGTCACTTGGATCCATTTTTCTTCAAGGTCAATAGAATGCCGAATAGCATCTACTGTACCTTCGCCACCATCACCAACAGGACAGAGGAGACATTCTACATCTGCTATCGATTGTTGGAAGCCTCTTTTTATTGCTTCAGCTACCTGTTGAGCGGACAAGCTTTCCTTAAACGAATCTGGTGCAATTACAATCTTCATATTTTACCTCATTCTAACCAGTCAATCAAAGGAAGAACTTCTAAAAAATCCCTCTTATCAACATGATTCGGTATTTCTTTTTTGAGCACTTCTTTGGCACAAAAGGCGATTCCTAGTCCTGCTGACATCAACATTAATAGATCATTGGCCCCATCACCGATTGCAATCGTTCTTTCTTTAGGAAGTTTCAGTTTCTCTCTCCATTTTTCCAGAGTCTCTTTTTTTATCTCGGGATTGATAATTTGTCCAATCAATTTTCCAGTTAAAAGACCATCTTTGACTTCAAGTTGGTTGGCAGAGAAATAGGCAACTCCAAGAGATTTTGCTAATCTCTCAACTATTGGAGTAAAACCACCGGACACCAGACCTACTAGGATTCCATTCTTTTGGAGAATGGAAATAAATTTCTGTGCATTTGGCGATAGATGAATAGACTTGAAGACTTTATCAAAGACCGAAATAGGAAGACCTTCCAAGAAGGACACTCTGTCTCGTAAACTGCTTTCAAAGTCTAACTCTCCTCGCATTGCTCGACTTGTAATCTGAGAAATTTCCTCCTCACGACCTGCCTCTCCACCCAAAAGATCAATCACTTCTTCTAGGATTAAGGTTCCATCAACATCCATGACACACAAACCTTTTACTTGAGACATTAGTTCTCCTCTCTAAACAGCCCAAAAATCGTATGAAGTCATCATACGATTTTATCTATTAATTAACTAAACTGTGGTACAAGTCAAGGTATGACTTGCAGGCTGTATCCCATGAGAAATCACACTCCATAGCTTGTTTTTGTAGATTTCTCCAAACATCAGGATGATTTCTATACAAGTCCAAAGCTGTTTGGAAAGTCCAATTCAACCAGTAAGGAGATAGATTATCAAAGCTAAAGCCAGTACCGCTTCCTTCGATTGGATTAAAGGCTTTAACGGTATCTCGCAAGCCACCAACTTCATGGACCAATGGCAAGGTTCCGTAACGCATAGCCATCATCTGAGACAAGCCACATGGTTCAAAACGACTTGGCATGAGGAAGAGATCACAAGCAGCGTAGATTTCTTGAGCTAGTTTGACATCAAAAGTGATATTTGCTGATAGCTTGTCTGGATAGATTTGAGCAAACCATAAGAAAGCACCCTCAAAAGCTGGGTCTCCAGTTCCCAAAAGAACAATCTGAACATCATTTTGCAAGATATGGTGCAGACTTTCCACCACCACATCAAAACCTTTTTGACGTGTCAAACGAGAAACAATTCCCACCAGAGGAACGTCAGATCTAACAGGCAAACCAACTCTCTCTTGTAATTTCGCCTTATTTTGTGCTTTTCCAGACAAATCTTCATGATTGAAATGATAGTCTAAAAGAGCATCCGTCTGAGGATTATACAGGTCAGCATCAATCCCATTTACGATACCAGAGACCTTACCAGACTCCATTCGAAGAATCTGATCCAAGTTACATCCGAACTGACTGGTCATAATTTCATGAGCATAGCTAGGTGAAACGGTTGACACACGGTCTGCATAAAGAATACCTGCCTTCATCCAGTTCAGACAGTTGTTCCAGCGAAGGGTACCATCAGCGTAACGTTCAAAGCCAACTCCAAACAAATCACCCAACATTCCTTCTGAAAATTGTCCTTGGAATTCCAAGTTATGAATGGTTAAAACAGTTTTTATTCCTTGATAGGCTTGAATCCAACGGTATTTTTCCTTTAACAAGAAAGGAATCATAGCTGTATGGTAGTCATGAACATGGAGAAGGTCAGGAATAAAGTCAATTCTTTCCATAGCCTCAATGGCAGCCAGTTGGAAGAAAGCAAAGCGTTCCCCGTCATCAAAATCACCGTAAACATGACCACGGAAGAAATAATATTGGTTGTCAATAAAGTAGAAGGTCACACCATTTAGTACTATTTTCTTAATTCCACAGTACTGTCTGCGCCAACCAACACTCACCTCAAAATGAAGAACATCTTCAATCTGATTTCCAAATTTAGCCTCTACCATGTCATAGTAGGGTAAAATTACTGCAACTTCATGTCCCGCTTTTACCAGTGATTTAGGAAGAGCGCCAATGACGTCTCCCAAACCACCTGTTTTTGAAAAGGGTGCACCCTCAGCAGCTACAAATAAAATTTTCATGAATGAATATCCTCTGTTACTTTAGCACCTTTCTTAACGACGACTGGATGTTCTGCAGTTCCACGGATCACAACTCCATCCGCAACTTCAACACCCTTGTCCAAGATAGCATATTCTACCTGAGCACCTTCTCCAATAACAACACGAGGGAATAAGATGCTATCTTTAACCAAGCTATCCTTATGGACATGAATATTACGTGATAAAACAGAATTAGCCACTTGACCTTCAATGATACTACCAGAGGCAAACTGAGAAGTGCTTACCTTAGATGTATTAGCATAATAAGTTGGCTCTTCGTTTTTTACCTTTGTGTAAATCTTTTGGTTTGGAGTAAATAGAGAGTAGAATTTTTGAGATTCAAGCATATCTTTATTAGCTTGGTAATAAGACTCTACAGAATGAATATTTGCCAGATAACCTGTGTACTCGTAGGCAAAAGCCCCTTCTTTTGCCGCCAAATCCCGTAAAACATAACGCAATTTCTCTGGATGTTCTTTCTTAGCTTCTTCTTCTAAGCGTTCAATCAACCAAGGTGTATCGACGACAAAAATATCTGTGGACATATTGTAAACTTCATCTGATGATTTACTATCAAAGAGTTTATGAGAACGGACATGGTCTGTTTCATCCACTTCTAAGATTGCATTTACTTCTGAAATATCTTTTTTAGGTAGTTTTTTATAAACTACAGTGATTGGACCTTTTGTTGTAGTGTGTAGGTGGAATACTTGGTTCAGATCAATATTAATCAAAACATCACAGTTAAGTGACACTGTTTGGTTTGAGCCGGAACGTTTCAAATAAGTAAGAAGCTGTTGGTAGTATTCTTTTCCAACTGTACTACTTTCCACACGGGTATTGTAAATACCTAGATAGTAGTGGCTAAGAAGAGTTGACAAGCCCCACTCACGCCCTGAACGGATATGGTCAAAGACTGAACTGATATTGTCTTGTTGGAAAATACCAAAAATACTACGGACACCAGCATTAGCAAGACTTGAAAGCGGGAAGTCGATCAAGCGATATTTACCACCAAATGGCAAACTAGCTACTGGACGGTGGTCTGTCAGTGTTGACATATCATGAAAACCAACTGTGTTTCCTAAAATGGCAGAATATTTATCAATCTTCATCTGTTGCTACCCCCACTACTTCATCATATCCTACAACCTGTACTTCTTCTGTTCCATCAATTTCGACACCATCAGAAATAACTGCACCTTCACCAATAATGGCACGTTTGATTTTAGCCCCGTGTCCAATAATAGCTCCACTCATGATAACTGAATCAAGAACTTCTGCCCCTTCGCGAACTTGCGCACCTGTTGAAAGGATAGAATGTTTAACAGTTCCATCTACAAAACAGCCATCGACGACCAAGGAATCTTCCACATGAGCATTTGTCCCAAGGAAGTTTGGTGGTGAAATTAAGTTTCTTGAGTAAATCTTCCATTGACGGTTACGGCTATCCAAGGCATTTTCTGGTGAAATGTACTCCATGTTCGCTTCCCAAAGCGACTCAATCGTACCAACATCTTTCCAGTAACCATTAAATTCATAGGCATAAACACTTTCACCTGACTCAAGGTAATTTGGAATGACATTTTTACCAAAGTCTGACATATCGACATTGCTCTTTTCAGCAGCAACGAGCATATTGCGTAGACGTTGCCAATCAAAAATGTAAATTCCCATAGAAGCTTTGGTAGATTTAGGCTGAGCTGGTTTTTCTTCAAATTCAACAATGCGGTTATTGGCATCTGTGTTCATAATACCAAAACGGCTAGCTTCTTTCAGAGGAACATCAAGAACTGCGACTGTCAAACTAGCATTATTATCTTTGTGAGACTGGAGCATATCATCATAATCCATTTTGTAGATATGGTCCCCAGACAGAATCAAGACATACTCAGGGTTGACACTGTCGATATAATCAATGTTTTGGTAAATAGCGTGGCTAGTCCCCTCAAACCAACGATTTCCTTCACTTGCAGAATAAGGTTGAAGAATAGAGACACCAGAATTGATACCATCTAGTCCCCAGCTTGAACCATTCCCAATATGGTTGTTGAGAGCAAGTGGTTGGTACTGTGTAATGACTCCAACATTGTTGATGCCTGAGTTGGCACAGTTTGAAAGAGCAAAGTCAATGATACGGTAGCGCCCACCAAATTGCACAGCTGGTTTTGCGATGCTTTGAGTGAGTTTACCGAGACGAGTTCCTTGCCCACCGGCAAGAATCAAAGCTAACATTTCATTCTTCATTTTCTACTCCTTTTTGGTTTTTACTTGTGACGGTTTTAGTAGGTTTCAAGCGACGTTTGATTTTCCATATACTTGCTCCCATAGCCGGTAGGGTAAAGGTCAAGGTCTGCTCATAATCTTTCCAAAGTCCTTCTTGTGTTTGCACAGTTTGATTGTGTTCTTTCCAAACGCCTCCCCACTCTTCTAACTCAGTATTCCAGACTTCTTCGTAAATCCCTGCAACAGGAAGTCCGATTGTAAAATCTTTTCGTTCAACAGGTGCCATATTAAAGATACAGACTAACATATCATCTTTCTTACCCTTACGGATGAAGGAAAGAACACTCTGGTCTCGATTATCCGCATCGATGATTTCAATACCATCATAGCTGGTATCAATTTCCCACAGACAGCGGTGATCTTTGTAAAACTGGTTTAGCTGAGAAGTGAAATACTTCATCTTAGCATTCATTGGATCTTCTAGGTTAGACCATTCCAACTGTTCTTCAGATTTCCATTCTAGGAATTGCCCATATTCACTACCCATGAAGAGCAATTTTTTACCTGGGTGACAAATTTGGTAAGTGTAGAGATTGCGCAAGCCTGCGAATTGATTGTAGCGATCTCCCCACATCTTGTGCATCATACTCTTCTTGCCATGAACCACTTCATCGTGTGAGAATGGTAAGAGATAATTCTCTTTGAAGACATACATAAAGCTGAAAGTCACCAAGTTAAAGTCGTATTTACGATAAATCGGATCTTCTTCATAGAAACGGAGAATGTCATTCATCCACCCCATATTCCATTTGTAGTCGAAGCCAAGACCATCTGAATCCTTAGTGTCAGTAATCTGAGTAGCTGATGAACTTTCCTCAGCTATCATCATAACGTCTGGATGAACTAGTTTAATCACATCATTCAAACGTTTTAAGAAATAATAACCCTCATAGTTGAGATTGCCACCATCCTTGTTAGGTGTCCATGGTGCATCATCGTAATCAAGATAGAGCATGTTGCTAACTGCATCCACTCGAATACCGTCCAAATGGTAAAATTCAATCCAATGTTTGATACTTGAAATCAAGAATGACTGAACTTCATTCTTTCCAAGGTCAAAATTGAGTGCTCCCCAACCGTAGTTATGAGCCTTATTATGATCTTGGTATTCAAAAGTCGGTGTTCCATCATAATAGGCCAAGGCATCATCATTGATAGTAAAGTGACCAGGTACCCAGTCTACAATGACTCCGATATTGTTTAAGTGACATTCCTCTACAAACTCTTGAAACTCTTCAGGACGACCATAGGCATGCTCTAGAGCAAAGTAACCCATAAGCTGATAACCCCAACTCAAACCGAGTGGGTGAGACATCAAAGGCATAAACTCAATGTGAGTATAGTTCATCTCAACCAAGTAAGGAATGAGTTCATCTTTCAATTGAGCAAAACTATAGGGGCTACCATCAGGATTTCTCTTCCAAGAGCCAGCATGAGCCTCGTAAATATTGACAGGACGCTCTTCAAAGCTCAAGCGTTTTCTACGGGCTAGCCAAAGACCATCCTTCCATTTCTTTTCTGGAATATCTGTTAAAATAGCACCAGTCCCAGGTCGTGCCTCATACCGTACAGCCAAAGGGTCAATCTTCATCAGCTGATGACCATTTGCACGTGTGATATGGTACTTATAAATTTGGCCTTCTTGAGCAAGACTGGTAAAGACTTCCCAAACTCCAAATTCATTCCGTTCCATCGGAATTTGATTTTCAACCCAATTGGTGAAATCCCCTACTAAGTGAACAGCCTGAGCATTGGGTGCCCATACACGAAAAGTGTAGCCATACACACCATTTTTTTCTTCCCTATGAGCTCCCAGATAGTGCTGGAGGTGAAAATTTTCACCTGTCATAAAGGTTTTTAAAGCATTATTCTTATCCATACACCCTCCTATTTCTGTAAGCGTTTTCTATAGATTTATTATACTACCTTTTTAGAGAAGATTCAAGGAAATTACGGAATTTTCAAAAAAATCTTTTGAAAGTCTTCAACAAATTCACTGATGTGTTCACTTGTAAATCAGGAAATTTTCAGAAACGCTTTGAAAACGAATTGTTTTTTATAATACTATCATAAAGTTCGTTATTTAGCTAACAAAAATATAATTTTAAGTAAAAAAATAAATCAGGAAACGAATCTCCTGATTTTATTAACAGATAAAGCACCACAAATGAATTTAAATTGTAAATCTATTCTACAAAACTTTAAAGACGCTGGCACTGACGCCACCAACCATGTCTTTATCACTTAAATGGCTATTGGTCACCAATAGTTCTAGATTTCCAGCATTTTCAAACTGGAAGTCTTGCCCTTTAGCATTAAATACAACCAGTAAATGTTCTTCCCCTTGAATCTCATAGGCAATCCAACCACTATGTTCGTTGGCTGAATGAACAAAAACATGATGGTAAATCTCATCATAAGTTGGGTAAGAAAAGGCACTGCTTTCTGTCTTCAATCGAATCATCTGACGGATAAACGCAATACTATCTTGACGCTCATTAATCAAATCCCAGTTCACTTGGTTCACACTGTCAGGAGCATTATAGCTATTCATAGCACGTTCTCTATCATCATGGGTCAGTTCACCATTTTCACCAGTCGCAACCAGTTTGGTACGACCAAATTCTTGACCGATTTCCATAAAGGCCATCCCTTGCATGAGTAGATTCATGGCTGTGGCAGTTTCGACTTTGCGCATGATTTGCTCTGAACTTTGGTCTGGATGTAGGGTTGCCAACAAATCGTGAAGATTGTAATTGTCATGGGCCTCTACATAGTTAAGCACTTGATTTGGATGTGTATAGGTTCCTAATTCACGACTGCCTAGAATTGCTTTGGCAAGAATTGGCTCTGTCGCAGCACCGCTGACAAAACCTGACTTGATAGCACCATAAACTTCTCCACCTTTGACAGCATCACGCTGATTGTCATTAAAGAAACCAATATTTGGCATCTGGTAGGCATTGTCTTTCTTGGCCTTATCATAAGGCGCAAGACCTGTTCCCATATCCCAACCTTCTCCATAAAGGATAATGTTAGGGTCAATTTCATCTAAGCTCTGACGAATCATCTGCATGGTCTTAACATCATGAATCCCCATCAAATCGAAACGGAAGCCGTCAATATTGTATTCCTGCACCCAGTATAGGAGAGAATCAATCATATACTTGCGGAACATTTCGTGTTCACTGGCTGTTTCATTTCCAACACCCGTTCCATTCTGGAAGGTGCCGTCTGGATTCATACGATAATAGTAATCAGGGACAGTTGTTTGGAAAGGTGCATCAACAACTGAGAAGGTATGATTATAGACCACATCCATAATGACACCAATACCCGCATCATGATAGGCTTGAACCATGGTCTTCAAATCACGAATGACCTGAGCTGGATCATCTGGATTGGTTGAAAGGCTCGTTTCTGGTGCGTTATAGTTTTGTGGATCATAACCCCAGTTGTAGGTTACATTCCCATCCGCATCGTATTCTTTATGACGATCTGCAATTGGTTGCAACTGAACATAATTATATCCCAGCTTCTTGATGTAATCAAAAGCAGTTGACTGACCAAACTGGTTAACTGTTCCAGTTTGGGCAGCACCCAAGAAAGTTCCTCTAAGATGTTCATCTACACCTGAGGTCGGTGATTTGGTCAAATCACGAATGTGCATTTCACAAATAACTGCCTTACATGGATTTTCCAAGCGCCAAGTAGCTTCAGAACCGTGCTTGACCTCAAAGTTTTCAACTTGCTTTTCTGCATGGCTAAGGATAGCTGAACGTTTGCCATCAGGACTGGTCGCGATAGTGTATGGGTCGCGAGTAAGACTTTGGTGATGAGGGAATTGGACTTGATACTGATAAGCCTTACCAGTCAAATCTTCCTCAACATCCAAACTCCAGACACCGATTGTATTATCCTTATGATTATAAGAGTAGCTATTGCCTCTTTCCATCTCAAAAGTCTTCCAAACAGGGGCATCGTTAGCGGCAGATTCATAAACAACAACCTGCACTTCTGTCGCTGTTGGAGCCCAGAGAGCAAAATGAGCTTGATTATCCTCTACACGGCACCCTAATTCCCCTTGGTAACCCCAATGATGGTCAAAACTAGCACTGTTAATGGCCTTATCAAAGGCAAAAGGATTTTGATTCTTATAGAAAGGACTGGCAATAGCAGGATTTTCAGAATAATAAATCCTGTCATCCCCTTCCAAAATCCAGACTTCGGTTAAAAGAGGATAGTGATTAAAATGGATAGCATATTCTTTACTGGTTTGGCCTGTATGAACGACAAAATTCAAGCTTTCTAAGGCATGAGAACTTGGGTGTTCAAAACTAAATAAAGCGCCAAAATAATCTTCTTTGTAGCTCAGCAAATCAATCCGCTGGTCCTGACTTTTTACAAAAGAGCAAGTGTCGTATTCTCCATTCTTGCGATGGTAATGAATGCGCATAGGGTAGTTATACATTTTTTATTTTTCCTTTTTACTTCTATTTTCTTTCTATGTTCACTAATAATTTTTTGTAAATCTCGACTCAATTAACAAACATAGTTATATTATCTAAACTCTGATTTTAAAGATTATTACAAACTTTCTAGCCAAGCTTCATCTCGAACTTCGATACCAAATTCTTGTGCTTTTTGCAGTTTACTTCCAGCATCTGCACCTGCAACGACGAGGTCGGTCTTTTTAGAAACACTACCTGTCACTTTGGCACCCAGACTTTCGAGTTTACTTTTAGCTTCTGAGCGCTTGAGACGTTCTAATTTTCCAGTCAATACAACGGTCAAACCTGACAAGGCCGCATTTGCCACTACAGTCTGACCTTTATAATCCAGATTGACCCCAGCTTCTTTCAATTCTCTGAGGAGAATTTCAGAGCCTTCTGTCGCAAAATAAGTCTGGAGACTCTTGGCAATCACACCACCCAGACTTTCAATACTAGCCACTTCCTCTGGAACTGCCTGAGCCAGATTTTCAATTGAATGAAAATGTTGAAGTAACAACTGACTGGCCTTGCTTCCGACATGACGAATTCCCAAACCAAACAAGAGTTTCTCGGCAGAATTTTCCTTAGATGCTTGAATGGCTTGATACAGTTTAGCAGCGGACTTTTCCTTAACCCCCTCTAAAAGGAGGAAATCGTCTTCTTTCAAACGGTAAATATCTGCCACATCCTTGACTAGATTAGCAGCAAAGAGTTTCTCAACTATAGAAGGACCAAGGCCTGTAATATTCATGGCATCTCGAGAGGCAAAGTGAATCAAGCCTTCCATGATTTGAGCAGGGCAACGCGGATTGATACAACGGAGAGCCACTTCATCTTCAAAGTGCAACAAATCAGAGTCACAACTTGGACAGTTTGTAGGGATATCCAGTTTTTCTTCAGAAACCCGTTTTGACTCTACCACACGTAAAACAGCAGGGATGATATCTCCAGCCTTATAGACGATAACCGTATCGTCTTTGCGGATATCTTTTTCAGCAATATAATCCACATTGTGTAGAGTCGCACGGCTAACAGTTGTCCCAGCAAGCTGAACAGGAGTCAGATTTGCAGTTGGAGTCACAACACCCGTACGGCCAACTGTCCAATCAACTGATAAAAGTTGAGCTTCTTTTTCCTCAGCAGGAAACTTATAGGCTACTGCCCACTTTGGAGCCTTAACGGTAAAACCAAGTTCTTCTTGGCTTGCTAGGTCATTGATCTTGATTACAACTCCATCAATATCATAAGGCAGATTTTCCCGTTCCTGTCCTACTTCTTGGATAAAATTCCAAATTTCATCTATGTTTTCTACCAAGATTCGCTTAGGATTGACCACAAAACCTAGTTGTTCTAGGTGCTTCAAAACCTTTTCTTGACTATCACGAGTTGAAGGGCTGGCTTCTTGATAGAGGAAAGTGGCAAGATTACGCTTGGCAACTACTGCTGTATCCAGCTGACGCAGTGTTCCTGCTGCTGCATTACGAGGATTAGCAAATTCAGGCTCTCCATTTTCTTGGCGAGCTTGGTTAACCTGGTCAAAAGAAGCGCGTGGCATATAACATTCCCCACGAACCGTGATATCTAGTTCTTTTGGCAAGATCAATGGAATGTCCTTAACACGTTTGAGATTTTCTGTTATATTTTCACCAATAGAACCATCTCCACGTGTTGCCCCAGCAACCAAAATCCCATTTTCATACGTCAGCGAGATAGACAAGCCATCGATTTTCAGCTCACAAATATAGGTCGGATGAGCCACTTCCTTACGAACACGCGCATCAAAAGCTTCAAGCTCCTCACGTGAAAAAGCATCCTGCAAACTATAAAGAGGATACTGATGACTGTATTTTTCAAAACCATCTAAAATCTTGCCACCAACACGATGGGTAGGACTATCTGCTAACACTTGATCTGGATAGGCAGTTTCTAACTCAACCAACTCTCGGTAAAGGCGATCATACTCACTGTCTGAAACCGACGGATTATCGCTGGTATAGTACTCAGTCGCATAGCGATTGAGCAAGGCGACTAACTCATTCATTCTTTTACTCATAAAACCATTTTACCATAAAACAAGCCCTCCTCACAAACGAGAAGGGCGGAAAAAACACTTAGATTGGAATTATTTTTGAAGTCCAAGCAAACTTATGTCTCTTTTTCAAAATGAGTTCGAACATATCCGAGAGCTAAGAAAGATAAGGCTACAACTCCAAGTCCAATAATCAAGAAAGAATAAAGATGAACACTTGGAAGCAAGGTCATCAAACCTTTCGCAATCGGCATAAAGAGAATAGCTAGTGTAAAAATGGTACTCAATACCCTACCCAGATATTCTCCATCAATCTTGGTCTGTACCTGTGTAAAGAAGTGAATATTAAAAATCGTCATAAAGAGTTCACAAATCAGGTTTCCAGAAAAGGCTAAAATATTGGGTAGTGGCAAACCCATCATGAAAACTCCTACTCCTGTTAAAATCAATAAGAACAAAAGTGTATTCATACTTGATTTAAATTTATTTGCTATCAGTGCTCCTATAATTGAGCCAATCGCACCCATGGTTAAGATAGTCGCATAAGCTCCTTCTACTCCATATAGTTTATTTGAAAAAGGAAGCAAAAACTCAAAAGCCGCAAAAAAGAAATTAACGCTGGAAGCCACTAACAGAAGAAAGAAAATCTCTTTTTGATGCCAGATATAGTGCAAGCCATCTTTGATATCCGCAAAAATATCTTTCCCAGTAAAAGGTTTCTTATCTTGAACCATTGGTTCTTCTTTTGGAAGTAAGGCCACTAGAACAAATGCTATAAAAAAAGTCAAAGCATCTAGTAAGAGCGTCAGATGGAGACTTGCGAATTGTAAAACCAGAAAAGAGAGTACAGGGGAACTCACACTGACAACCTGCAAGACCAACTCCAAACGAGAATTGTAGAGGACCAGTTCATCCTTCTCTACTAATTCTGTGATAATGGCCTTATTTGCAGGTCTAGAAAAGGCAAAAGCAATAGCCTGAACAATGTTGGCAAAAATCAAAGCCCCAATCATCCAGCTATCATTCCTTATGAAAGAAATAGCCAGACAAAGAATTCCACAAACAAGGTCTGCCGCCATTAAAATCTTACGACGAGAAAAACGGTCTGAAATGACTCCACCAAAGGGATTTACGAGAATAGATGTGACGAGTTCAGAGATCTGATACATTCCTAAAACTGTCTGTCCGATAGTTCCCATGGAAGCCAACCAAACACTATTTCCATAATCATAGAGCATATTCCCTATCTTGTTAACAGCTCCACGGCTAATCAACTGTACTGCATAGCGATTCATATAAAAACTCCTCTCAAATTTTGAAACTATTGTATCAAAACTGAAAGGAGCTTTTTATTTTTTCCCTTATTTGGGAAAATTAATCTTTGACAAATTTTTCGTAGTGTTCCTGATAATAGGCTACTTGCTCTGGAAGACCTAGCACGTCAAAAATATGCATGGCCTCTTGCATTTGGCTACAACCTTCTTTACACTGTCCCTTTTGATACAAGGCAAAACCTTTTAAATAATGAAAAACATTACGCTCATAAAGCTTAATACCTTTACCAATAATCTTCTCTGTATAAGTCTCAAAATAGCTTGCATTGTCAAAAGAAAGATGCTCTAAACAATGCTGGTAACAATTGAGGGCCAAAATCAACACCAATCTCTTATGACGACCAATCTCTTGGTAAAACTCCTCCCTCTCCATAACTTCTCTACCAATCCGAGTGACATAGTCCACATCGTAGAAACTATAGAGGTTACCGAAAAGAATCAATTCATACATGGTCCATTCTTCTGTTTTGAAGAGATAATCTGCTACCTTATCCAAATCATCCTGCTTCATCTCATAAGTCGCATCTCTTTGACAAATCAGACCTTGTAGCAAAATCCAATTCAGCTCAAAATAAAGGGGATTCGTCGAACTCTTAGCCTTTTCAAGTTGTTCTTCTTGAAGCTTTTGAAAACCTACAATATCATTTGAGTAGTAAAGCGGAATAATTTGTCCCATCATGGCAACATGTTCATGATTGTGAAAATTCCTAGCCTTATCCATGAAATTTTCGATTGTGACATGAATGTTATCCAAAATCTCAAAGAAACGCGAGACTGCTAGGTCAGACTCCCCAAGCTCAAAGCGAGATAACTGAGAGGTAGAGCAAGACTCCCCTGCCGCCTCCTTTAAAGAATAATTTCCACTCGTCCGAAATTCACGAAATACTTTTCCAAGATGTTCCATCTTTACACCCTTTTTTACAAAATAAACATTCAAAATTAATGAATTAACGATAAGATATTTGCGACTTAGTTACTTCAATATTTCTATCAACGAATTTTATATAGGGAGCAACAAAATCAATATCATCACATTTAGGACCAAGTTTAATTTTGGAATATTTTAGTTCTTTGTCAATATAAGCATATAGACCAGGAATCACACTATTAGAACTTTCGCTAGAAAAAATAACATCTTCGTTGCCTTCATAAGATTGAATAATTCTATATTCATTTTCATAGCTGTAATCTGCATCTTTAAACAAATAACGAATGTCATCAATTAGGTTTAATGCTGATAAAAAGATACCTTCTTTTTCTTTATCATCGTCATAATTTTTAATTTCATTAAATGCTGATTTTATTGAATTTATTTCTTCCTCTAGTAAATCTTCCTTAACATTATAACAAACTTTATAAATTTCTATTCCATCTTTTATTAAGCTTTTAATGTACTCAGAATGATATGTTAGATTAATCCCTTTTGCATCATCACCATACTGCTTCCACATTGGAAGACTATCATCTAGATTTTGTTCACCTCCAGTTTGTGTCATAGAAGCAAAGAAGAACGGCGATGTATCATAATCGGTTTCAGACAGCTTCTCTTTCTCAATACCTATGAAATTGAGAAATGTATATCCTTCATTTGGATCATTCATTTGTCTGGCATTGCTAAGCCGTAATCTAGGATAATTATTTTTATCATCAGTTTTATAAAGCAAAAATTTTAATGTATTTAGGGAAGTATAGTGAATAAAACTGTCATCGTTTGTAGTTCGAGAGTATCTTAATTTGTCCTTAATTTTCTTAACACTAGTTGATATTTTTCCTAAATCTTCATTTTTAATGGTCTCTAGCTCTGACTTTAATTGATCAAAATTAGTTCTTTCAAGTAAGGAAAGTAATAAATCAATACCATTTTGATGTTGGCCATAGTTTAGATTATCTAAAAAATATCTGGCTAATTTATTTAATAATTCAAAATTAAAATTACACCCTCCAACAATTTTGAAAACTAACTTTTTATTATCCTCAGTTATTTCATCATCCATTAATATTTCCAAAATATAATCAAAAATAAGTTCTAAATATTTCTCAGTTGAAACACAATTACCAACATTTAATTCTGAATCGATTCTTTGTATTTCACTATTAAAATCTATTATATCTTCACTTTTTGTTATCCCATCATTTCTTAAGAGAGCTTTCTTTACTCCACTATTTTCTTTTATATCTTCTGGTATATCATTAAGTGTTAAATCATTGTGCTCTTTTAGAAAATCATCATAGTAATCCTGTGAAAATTCATACAATTTTTGATAAAACTCTAGATTACAAGCTAAAGAATATTTTTGATTCCTATCAAAATCATCTTTAGATAATTCAAAAATAGATTTAATTCCATCCGCATTCTCTTGTTCTTCTATTTCAGATTCATAAATTCTATAACTACCTATGTATCTTTCACTACAATCATTATCATAATAATAAACACTAAAAGTAATATTATAACCATAGTCATTCCAATTATCTTTAAAAAAAACAAAACTATCTGAAAATGTCTTATTGGTTACTTTCTTATATTCTGTGTTAAAATATCTAAATTCTACCATCTGTTTTCTCCTTTTACACCTGCTCCGATAATTCTTCCCATTCAAGCATAGCTTCTTCCTGACGGTGGCTGATTTTGTCCAGCTCAGCCTGTAATTCCATCAGTTTATCGGCATCATTTGTCTCCAACATTTGTTCAGAAATGGCTTGGCTTTGACTTTCTAGCTCTTCAATTTCAGCTTCTAGACTTTCGATTTGTCTCATGAGCTTGCGAACTTCTTTTTGACTTTCTTTCTGGGCCTGATAGTCATTAACTGGGCTTGCTTCCTTTGCTTGATTGCTAGTTGAAGCTTCCTCAGTCTGACTCATTTCTACTTCTGCTTTCTTCTCGACATAGTAATCGTAATCTCCAAGGTAGAGAGTTGAACCATTCTCAGACAATTCTAGAACATGAGTTGCTACACGATTGATAAAGTAACGGTCGTGGCTGACGAAGAGAAGAGTTCCATCGAAGTCAATCAAGGCATTTTCCAACACTTCCTTGCTATCAATATCCAAGTGGTTGGTCGGCTCATCCAGAATCAAGAAGTTGTTGTTTTCCATAGACAATTTAGCTAAAAGCAAACGAGCTTTTTCGCCACCTGACAACATGCCGACTGATTTTTTAACATCATCACCAGAGAAAAGGAAGGCACCTAGACGGTTGCGGATTTCAACTTCTGGTGTCAGTTTGAAATCATTCCAGAGTTCATTCAGCACCGTATTACTTGGTGTCAGCTTACTTTGGGTTTGGTCATAGTAACCAACCTCAACATTAGCGCCAAAGCGCTTTTCTCCCTTGATAAAAGGAATCTGGTCAACAATAGACTTGATAAAGGTTGACTTGCCGATTCCATTTGGACCAACGATGGCAACAGCATTCATCTTACGAAGGTCTAGGTTGATAGGTTGTGACAATATTTCCCCATCATAGCCAATAGCCGCATTTTCAACAGTCAATACAACATTGCCCGACGTTTTTTCAGACTGGAAGGTCATGTTGGCTGCTTTCTTACTAGCTTCAGGCTTGTCCAAACGTTCCATTTTTTCCAGTTGTTTACGTCGAGATTGGGCACGTTTAGTCGTTGAAGCTCGGACTAGATTACGATTGACAAAGTCTTCCAGAGCCGCGATTTCCTTCTGTTGCTTTTCATAGTTTTTTGCCTCAGTAGCTAGTTTTTGTTCTTTCAACTCGACAAAACGAGAGTAATTACCCACATAACGATCCAAGGAATGCTTGGTCAAATCTAGCGTAATTGTCGCAACCTTGTCCAAGAAATAACGGTCGTGGCTGACAATAATAAGGGCACCGCTATAATTTACCAAGTAATTCTCTAGCCAGGCGATGGTTTCAATATCCAAGTGGTTGGTTGGCTCGTCCAAGACCAAGAGATTGGGCCTTTCAAGGAGCATTTTGGCCAGCGCAAGACGAGTATTTTGACCACCTGAAAGCTCAGCAATTTTCATCTGCCACATAGATTCGTCAAACTTAAATCCATTCAAAATCGCTCGAATATCAGCTTCATAGGTAAAGCCACCTGCTTGGCGAAAATTCTCAGATAAGCGGTCGTAATCTGACATCAGCTTATTCAAGTCCTCACCAGACTTTTCTCCCATCTCTAGCTCCATCTGACGCAGTTGTTTCTCAGTCCGACGCAAGTCATCAAAGACATGAAGCATCTCATCGTAGATAGTATTTTCAGACTCAAAACGACTATCTTGGGCTAGGTAAGACAGAGAAATATCTTTTTTCTTATTGATTTCTCCACTAGTTGGCTCCTCTTCTCCAACTAAGATCTTTAAAAGAGTAGACTTACCTGCACCATTTTTCCCAACAAGGGCTATCCGATCACGTTCATCAACTTGTAGGTTAATATTATCAAAAAGAACCTCTCCTGCAAAAGAACGTTCAATTTTATTAGCTTGTAAAATAATCATAAGAGTAGTATAGCATGTTTCCCTAAGGCATTCAAGACTTGATAAACAGGCATATGTCACTACTTTTCTGAAAATTATGCTACCGTTTTACTAAAACGCTAAAAAGTGCTATAATGTGAACGGTTAAAACAATTTACAAAAAGGAGAATTTCAATGTCTTACCAAGAAAATTACCAGAAATGGGTTGATTTTGCGGAGCTTCCTGATTACCTTCGTCAAGATTTGGAAAATATGGATGAAAAAACGAAGGAAGATGCCTTCTATACAAATCTTGAATTTGGTACTGCAGGTATGCGTGGCTTGATTGGTGCTGGTACAAACCGCATCAACATCTACGTTGTGCGTCAAGCTACTGAAGGATTGGCTCGTTTGATTGAGTCTAAAGGTGGAAACGAAAAAGAACGCGGTGTCGCAATTGCCTACGATAGCCGTCACTTCTCACCTGAGTTTGCCTTTGAATCTGCAGCAGTTCTTGCTAAACATGGTATCAAATCTTATGTATTTGAAAGCCTTCGTCCAACTCCAGAACTCTCATTTGCAGTTCGTCACCTCAACTGTTTCGCGGGTATCATGGTCACAGCCAGTCACAACCCTGCACCATTTAACGGTTACAAGGTTTACGGTGAAGACGGTGGACAAATGCCTCCACACGACGCGGACGCTTTGACTACATATATCCGTGCAATCGAAAACCCATTTGCAGTTGAAGTTGCTGATGTGGAAGCTGAAAAAGCTTCTGGCTTGATTGAAGTTATCGGCGAAGCTGTTGACGTAGAATATCTTAAAGAGGTTAAGGACGTAAACATCAACCCAGCCTTGATTGAAGAATTTGGTAAAGACATGAAGATTGTCTACACACCACTTCATGGTACTGGTGAAATGTTGGCTCGTCGTGCTCTTGCCCAAGCAGGATTTGACTCTGTTCAAGTCGTTGAAGCGCAAGCAACTGCTGACCCAGACTTCTCAACTGTAAAATCTCCAAACCCAGAAAGCCAAGCAGCCTTTGCCCTTGCTGAAGAACTTGGTCGTCAAGTTGGTGCAGATGTTCTTGTGGCAACTGACCCTGATGCTGACCGTGTTGGTGTTGAAGTTCTTCAAAAAGATGGTAGCTACCTCAACCTTTCAGGTAACCAAATCGGTGCTATCATGGCTAAATACATCTTGGAAGCCCACAAAAATGCTGGAACTCTTCCAGAAAATGCAGCCCTATGTAAATCTATCGTATCAACTGACTTGGTAACGAAGATTGCTGAAAGCTACGGCGCAACTATGTTCAACGTTTTGACAGGTTTCAAATTTATCGCTGAGAAAATCCAAGAATTCGAAGAACAACACAATCACACTTACATGATGGGATTTGAAGAAAGCTTCGGTTACTTGATTAAACCATTCGTACGTGATAAAGACGCTATCCAAGCTGTTCTAGTCGTTGCTGAACTTGCTGCTTACTATCGTTCACGTGGTTTAACCCTTGCTGACGGTATCGAAGAAATCTACAAAGAGTACGGCTACTACGCAGAAAAAACTATCTCTGTTACCCTTTCAGGTGTCGATGGTGCTGAACAAATCAAAGCGATTATGGCTAAATTCCGTAACAATGCTCCAAAAGAATGGAATGCAACAGCTATCACTGTCGTAGAAGACTTCAAAGCTCAAACTGCTACTGCTGCTGACGGTACTGTTACAAACTTAACAACTCCTCCAAGTGATGTGTTGAAATACACACTTGCTGACGGTTCATGGATTGCTGTTCGCCCTTCAGGTACAGAACCAAAAATCAAGTTCTACATTGCAGTTGTAGGTGAAACCAACGAAGAATCACAAGTTAAAATTGCTAACATCGAAGCAGAAATCAATGCTTTTGTAAAATAAAGCCCTATAAAAGATGAGACCAACCAATCTCATCTTTTTTTCGTATCAAATCTAAGCAATTTTAGAAACTTTATGGCATACTAGACTTATCAATGAAAGCGAGGTAATCTCATGGAACAATTTTTAGATAACATCAAAGACCTTGAAGTCACTACAGTTGCGCGTGCGCAAGAAGCTCTTGATAAAAAAGAAACTGCAACCTTCTTTATTGGTCGCAAAACTTGCCCTTACTGCCGTAAATTTGCAGGTACTTTAGCAGGTGTCGTAGCTGAAACCAAAGCTCACATCTACTTCATCAACAGTGAAGAACCAAGCCAACTCAATGAGTTGCAAGAATTCCGCTCACGCTACGGAATCCCAACTGTACCAGGCTTTGTTCATATTGCAGATGGACAAATCAATGTTCGTTGCGACTCTTCAATGTCAGCACAAGAAATCAAAGATTTCGCTGGATTGTAAAAGATATAAAAAAGAAGGCACTCGCCTTCTTTTTTATATCTCTGTCAATGGTGTTGCAGTATCCGGTGAGGTATCATAAACCTTAAAGTCTACTCCTACACCTAGATCAGCTTGCGCCAGTTGATTGACCATGGTCATATGAGCCAGTTCCTTGATATTGTTCTCTTTAGACAAATGTCCTAGGTAGATTTTCTTAGTGCGATTTCCTAAGGTACGAATCATAGCTTCAGCACCATCTTCATTAGAAAGGTGACCAAGATCCGATAGGATGCGTTGTTTGAGTCGCCAAGCGTAAGAACCTGCTCGCAAAATCTCTACATCATGATTGGACTCGATAAGATATCCATCTGCATTTTCGACAATTCCTGCCATTCGATCACTAACATAACCTGTATCAGTCAGCATGACAAAACTCTTATCATCCTTCATAAAGCGATAGAACTGCGGTGCGACCGCATCATGGCTAACACCAAAACTCTCGATGTCGATATCTCCAAAGGTTTTGGTTTTGCCCATTTCAAAGATATGCTTTTGCGAAGAATCCACCTTGCCGAGATACTTGCTATTTTCCATTGCTTGCCAGGTCTTTTCATTGGCATACAAATCCATACCATACTTGCGAGCTAAAACACCCACACCGTGGATATGGTCTGAATGCTCATGCGTAATCAAGATGGCATCCAGGTCCTCTGGTTTGCGGTTAATTTCAGCAAGTAGGCTGGTAATTTTCTTACCAGACAAGCCTGCATCCACTAAAAGTTTCTTTTTTGGGGTTTCCAGATAAAAGGAATTTCCACTGGAACCCGACGCTAAAATACTGTATTTAAAGCCTGTTTCACTCATTCTAGTCTTCTACTTCGTCCTCCCATACTTCTTCTTTCACTGCATCCTTATCATAAGGGAGTACGATGGTAAAGGTTGATCCCTTACCGTATTCACTTTTGGCCCAAATAAAGCCCTTATGTTGTTTGATAATTTCTTTAGCAATAGACAGTCCTAGACCTGTACCACCTTGAGCACGACTTCTGGCACGATCCACACGATAAAAACGGTCAAAAATACGTGGTAAATCCTGCTTAGGAATACCCAAACCTTGGTCTGAGATAGATAAAATCATCTGATCATCAGTTGTCTTCATGGTCACTGTGATTTTCCCACCATCTGGTGAATACTTAATGGCATTGTTAAGAATATTATCAATCACTTGTGTCATTTTGTCTGTATCAATTTCAATCCAGACAGACGTAATCGGATAATCTCTAACCAATTCGTATTTCTTCTCTTCATCTGATCCCCTCATCTTATCAAAACGGTTAAGAATAAAGGTAATAAAAGCTGTGAAGTTAATCAGTTCCACATCTAGGTGACTGGTTGCATTATCAATACGAGAGAGATGCAAAAGATCTGTCACCATCCGCATCATACGGTTTGTTTCGTCTAGAGATACCTTTATAAAATCTGGTGCTACAGGTTCTGACAAGGCACCCTCATCCAAGGCTTCAAGATAGGATTTTACACTAGTCAGAGGCGTCCGTAACTCATGACTAACGTTCGAAACAAAGAGTCTCCGTTCGCGCTCCTCCTTCTCCTGCTCCGTCGTATCGTGTAAAACAGCAACCAAACCAGAAATAAAGCCAGACTCACGACGAACCAAGGCAAAACGTACACGAAGGCTCAGATATTCACCATTGTCATCCTGAGAATCAATCATTAGCTCAGGAACTTGGGTAATCAAATCACGAAGTTCATACTCATCTTCAATCTTAAGCAATTCAAGGATACTTTTGTTTAGAACATCTTCCTTCCGAACACCTAGCTGTGTCTTAGCCATGTCATTAATCATAGTAATCTTGCCACGACGATTGGTCGCAAGGACTCCGTCCGTCATGTAAGATAGGATACTGTGCAATCGTTTACTCTCTTGTTCAAGATTTTCTTGAGTCAAGCGAATTACTTCTGATAAATCATTGAGATTATTGGTAATATTAGTGATTTCAGAACTTCCCTGCATATCCAATACCTGAGAATAATCTCCTGCAATCAGGTCCTTTACCTTTTGATTGATTTGCTTCAACCGAATATTATCTCGCCGATTTTCTAGCAAAAGCAAGGTAACAATCAAGATAAAACCCAATAAAATTAAAATGAAGATAAAATCACTAGTAAGAATATTTTTTCTAATAAATTCAATCATTATTTCTCATATAATAACCAACACCGCGACGTGTTAGGATATACTCTGGACGACTTGGTGTATCTTCAATCTTCTCACGCAAACGTCTGATAGTTACGTCAACAGTCCGAACATCTCCGAAATAATCATAACCCCAGACCGTTTCAAGCAAGTGTTCACGGGTAATCACTTGACCAATATGAGAAGCCAAGTGGTACAAGAGTTCAAATTCACGGTGGGTTAAGTCTAGTTCTTCACCATATTTTTTAGCCACATAGGCATCTGGCACAATCTCCAAGTCCCCAATTTGCAAGGGTTGGGTTTTCTTTTCATCTAACTCTTGATTATCTACAGAAACCAAGTCCGTGCGACGGAGAAGAGCTTTGACACGCGCCTGCAACTCACGATTTGAGAAGGGTTTGGTTACATAGTCATCTGCACCAAGCTCTAAACCGATAACCTTATCAAATTCACTGTCTTTAGCAGAAAGCATGATAATAGGCACACTACTTGTCTTGCGAATGGTCTTAGCAACTTCTAAACCATCAATTTCTGGAAGCATCAAATCCAAAATAATAATATCTGGTTGCTCTGCTTCAAATTGCTCTAACGCTTCACGACCGTTAAAAGCAGTTACAACCTCATAACCTTCCTTGGTCATATTAAACTTGATAATATCCGAGATTGGTTTTTCATCATCTACAATTAATATTTTTTTCATTTGTTCACCTTTTCTCTACTATTATATCAAAAAAATAACAAGAAAACACAATAGTTAATCTTTGCTACTGTCTAAGTTGGCTTGTGCATAAGCCTGCCAGATTTTTTGTTGGGGTTTGGCAAGTGGGTAATTCTTAAACTCTTCTGGTGAAAGCCAGCGAACTTCCCTATCTGAAAAATCATGGAAATCAGTCACCTGACCTGCTACAATTTGAACATGCCACTTGCGATGACTAAAGATATGCTTAACAGTCTCAAAATAAATATCAAGCCAATCAACATCTAAGTCATAGTCCTGCTGGAAACTCTCTTCGGGACTGGGTCCAAAATTCACACTTTCTTCTGCAACCTGATGAAAGAGGTCAAACTGCTCTTCTTGCGAAAAGTTATCAACTTCTATCAAGGGGAAATGCCAAAAACCTGCCAATAGCTTTTCACTTTCATTTTTTTCAAGTAAAAATTGTCCCTGAGTATTTTTGACCACCAAGGCTTTAAGATAAATTGGGACAGGCTTTTTCTTGGGAGCCTTGATTGGATAACGATCCATGGTTCCATTCTGATATGCCGCACTAAAGTCCTTAACTGGGCTTTCTTCTGGTCTGGGATATACAGGCGCCTCAATATCTGAGCCTAAGTCCATCAAAGCTTGATTAAAGTCACCCGGACGTTCTGGGTCAATCAGGATTTCCATCATTGCCTGAAAAATTTTACGATTACTTGGAATGCCAATATCGTGATTGACTTCAAATAGACGCGCCAAAACTCGCATGACATTACCATCTACAGCTGGCTCAGGCAAGTTAAAAGCAATACTGGAAATCGCTCCTGCAGTGTAAGGTCCAATTCCTTTCAAGCTGGAAATTTCTTCATAGGTGTTTGGAAATTGACCACCAAAGTCAGCCATAATCTGCTGAGCCGCAGCCTGCATATTACGAACTCGAGAATAATAACCCAAACCTTCCCAAGCCTTCAACAAACGCTCTTCAGGCGCAGTTGCCAAACTTTCCACTGTTGGAAACCATTCCAAGAATCGTTCATAGTAGGGAATAACCGTATCCACCCTAGTCTGCTGGAGCATAATTTCAGATACCCAGATGTGATAAGGATTTTTACTTCTTCGCCAGGGTAAATCTCTTTTGTTTTCATCATACCAGGCAAGAAGTTTCTCACGGAAAGAAACAATCTTCTCCTCTGGCCACATGACAATACCGTATTCTTTCAAATCTAACATATCTCTAGTATAACACAGAAGATTCTAACTGTCCTTTTCCTAGTATTAAAAAGCCTCTTCCCAAAGGAAAGAGGACTAAATCTTATTGATGAACAGCTTGGGCTGCTGTGATAAGGGTTAACTTGTAAACATCATCTGCATTACATCCACGAGAAAGGTCGTTAACTGGCTTGTTCAAACCTTGCAAAACAGGACCAACAGCCGCAAAACCACCGAGACGTTCGGCCATCTTGTAGCCAATATTTCCTGCCTCGATACCTGGGAAGATGAAGACATTTGCTTGACCAGCTACTGTACTTCCAGGAGCTTTCAAAGCTGCAGTTTCAGGAACAAAGGCCGCATCAAATTGCAACTCCCCATCGATTTCAAGGTCAGGACGCAAGTCGTGAGCAATTTTAGTTGCTTCTACAACCTTATCAACACTTTCACCAAAACCTGAACCCTTAGTAGAATAACTTAGCATAGCTATTTTAGGTTCGATGCCAAACATCTTAGCTGTAATTGCTGAGTTGATGGCAATTTCAGCCAAGGCTTCTGCATCTGGATTGATATTGATGGCACAGTCTCCAAAAAGGTAACGTTCCGTACCACGAACCATGAGGAAGGCACCTGAAGTGCGAGTAACATTTGGACGAGTTTTGATGATTTGAAGGGCTGGGCGAACTGTTGAAGCTGTTGAGTGAATCGCTCCTGACACCATTCCATCAACCAAGCCCAAGTAAACCAACATCACACCAAAATAGTTGACATCTTCAACCAAAACCTTGCGTGCATCTTCTTCAGACATTTTGCCCTTGCGACGTTCTACCAAGGCAGCAACCATTTCTTCAAATTTATCGTAGTGTTGAGGGTCGATGACTTCATAACCATCCTCAATACCTTCGATTTCAAGATAAATTTTAATTTTTTCAGGATTTCCAAGCAAAACAGGAATCACTTCTGTTTCTTTTACCAGGCGTTTAGTCGCTTGAAGAATACGAGGTTCTTCCCCTTCAGGGAGAACGATACGAGCATTTTTACCAACCAAGTTGGCTTTGAGACTTTCAAAAACTTCCATGAGTTTTCTCCTTTAAGATAATAATTATACTCTGAAATAGTTTTTATAGAGTATTAGTTGATAACTGAGTAATAAGGTTACTAAAATCATCCGGCAAGGGACTTTCTAACTGCAAGTCTTGCTCTAAAAATGGATGATAAAAGGATAGATAATGGCAATGCAAGGCTTGACGCTGAATTCCATCATCTAGACTACCACCGTACAAGTCATCTCCCAACAAAGGAAAACCAATATGAGAAAAATGGACTCGGATTTGGTGGGTTCGCCCAGTGTGCAGGCGAATATCGACCAAGTGAATATTTCCATAAGAAGCTACAATCTTGTAAGAAGTATGGGCATACTTTCCGCCTTTAGCCACTCGTCTGGTAATAATGGAGTCTTCATCACGCGCAATCGGAGCAATGATTTCCCCCTCCGGCTCCAAGTGTCCATCACCTTTAATCAAAGCAAAGTAGCGTTTTTCAATGGACTTTTTCTGCAACTGCTTGTCTAATCGTGCATGGGCATAGCCGTGCTTAGCAAAGAGCATCAAGCCAGAAGTGTCACGATCAAGTCTAGTCACAATGTGAACCTGCTGATTTTCATAGTTTTTCTTGACGTAGTAACCCTTGATAAAATTGGCGATAGTATTGGAGTGGTTGACACTAGGAATAGAAGCCACTCCATATGGTTTATTCAAGACTAGAAAATGGTCATCCTCATAGAAAATATCCAGTGGGCGCTCGATAGCTTCAAGAGTTTCAAAGCCTTCCTCAGCAGGAATATCAATAATAACTTTGTCTCCAATATCCAATAGATACGTTGCATTTTGCGGTTGGTCATTGACCAGAATAGCTCCACCTCGAAACTTAATCTTGGCCAGAAGTCCCTTAGAAACCTCGTGCTTTTTCAAGAAGGTCTTAACCTTGACATGTTCATCTGCGATAAATTCAAACCTCATTCGTCCACCTCGCCGATGAAAGCATCTTTAACACGATTCCAGAAACTGGTGTGGCTCGGCGACGCTACAAAGTGAATCTTATGATGGTCTATTTGATACTCAATTCGCTCAATATTGCGGAAAGAATAAACGCTATTGTCAACCGAAATGGTATGGTAATCGTTTCTTGTTGGAATAAGTTCAATCTTATCCTTCTTAGGAACAATAATGGACGAACCCAGCGTTCGATAAACACGATTGTTAAGGCTAGCAATTTCCGTTAATTGCAAAGCTTCAATGGTAGGGTGTAAAACAGCTCCGCCAAGTGATTTGTTATAGGCTGTACTACCAGTCGGTGTCGAAACTGTTAGCCCATCTCCACGAAAACGTTCAAAGTGGACACCGTTAATCACAACATCCGCCACCATGGTTCGATCAGACCTGCGGATACTGGCTTCATTTAGTGCTCTAAAAATCTTCACTTCACCATTTTCAAGAAAGACCTTCACATTCAGAACAGGGTAAGAGACTCTTGCTCCGGTATCTAGCTGCAAATTAGTCACTAGTTTGTCCAACTCAAAATCACGGTAGTCTGTATAGAAGCCCAAATGTCCAGTGTGAACACCAATGAAGCGGACCTTATCAAGTTGGTTTTCGTACTTATGAAAGGCCGACAAGAGCATACCATCCCCACCAATGGAGATGACAATGTCCGGATTGGTATCATTGAGTATAAACTGATTTCTCTTCAAACGATCTCGCAATTCATACAAAACCCTTTGACTCTGCGGTTTTCTATTGGCTATCAGGTCAATTCGTTTACCTGTATTCTTCATCTGTATCGTCACTGTTTCCTACACCGTCATTTAATTTTCTACTCAAAGGATCAAAAAGAGCCTGAGCTTCCTGAATATCATCTCGAATTTTACCCATTTCTTCATCCAACTGATGGGCAATTTTGGCGGTAATTTCCAGTCTCTTTTTAATTTCCTCTGGGAAATCCCCTTGGTACTTGTAGTTGAGAGAATGTTCTATTGTTGCCCAGAAATTCATGGCCAAGGTACGAATCTGAATTTCCGCCAAAATGGTCTTGGCTCCATTGATGGTATCAACCGTATATTCTACTACCACATGATAGGAACGATAGCCTGAGGATTTTCGATGAGTAATGTAATCTCGCTCCTGTATGATTCGCATGTCCTGACGTTTGCGCAAAATTTCCACTACTTCCTTGACGTCATCTACAAACTGAACCATCACACGCAAGCCAGCAATATCCTGCAAATCGTGCTCTAAGGTCGCATAAGTAATGCCACGACGAGCCATTTTTTCCTTAATGCTTTCAATTGGCTTGACTCGACCAGTCACAAACTCAATCGGAGAATGCTTATTTTGTTTACGATATTGCTTACGAATACCACGAAGTTTAATTTTCAACTCACCAACAGCTTGAATGTAAGGATCTAGAAATTCTTCCCATTCTAAGGTCATATATTCTCCCTTGTTCTCATATTATCCTTCAAAAATATCTTTGATTTTTTCTCCAGATTCATATACAATAAATACAATGCTTATTATACCATAAATCCGCTTTCAACGATAAAGAAAAGGTAAGAAAATTGAAACATTTAGAAATTGAATTGAAAACACTCTTGAAAAAAGATGAATACAATCGTCTAAAAGACCAGTTCACAGGTGTCACTCCTGTTCTTCAAAAAAATTACTACATAGACACACCTGATTTTGAACTGCGAGAAAAGAAAGTTGCTATGCGCATTCGAACCTTTGAAGACTGGGCAGAATTGACACTCAAAGTCCCGCAAAGTGTTGGAAACATGGAATACAATCAAACATTGCAACTAAAAGATGCTGAAAACTATCTGAGCAAGAAAGAACTTCCTCAAGGGCTAGTACTGGATGAATTGGCGAAACATGATATTAAAACTTGTGAATGGCAGATTCTTGGTTGTCTAACAACTCTTCGCTATGAAATGCAAACAGCTATTGGTCTCATGGCGCTGGATAAAAGTCAGTACTTTGATATTACAGATTACGAATTAGAGCTTGAAGTTGAGAATCACGAGCAAGGCAAACAGGATTTCCAACAATTTTTAGAGGATAATCAGATTTCCTACCAAAAAGCTCCTTCAAAATTGGTTCGATTTGTCAAAAGCATGAAAAATAGCTGAAATAATCTCTATTTTTTGGTAAAATAGAAAAGATAAAATACAAAAATCCCTGTTCATATAGGCTAGGCAGATATGACTAGGATTTAAAAAGTTTACAGAGGACGGTCTATAATGTCAGATAGAAAAAACATGAAACTTTTCGCACTCAACTCTAACCAAGAGATTGCACAGAAAATTGCTCAAGCTGTTGGTGTCCCACTTGGAAAACTATCATCACGTCAATTTTCAGACGGAGAAATCCAAGTGAATATTGAAGAAAGTGTCCGTGGTTATGATGTGTACATCATCCAATCAACAAGTTTCCCTGTTAACAACCACCTAATGGAATTGTTAATCATGGTCGACGCTTGTGTGCGCGCTAGTGCCCACAGTATCAACGTAGTCCTTCCATATTTTGGCTATGCACGTCAAGACCGCATTGCTTCACCACGTGAGCCACTTACAGCGAAACTAGTTGCCAATATGCTGGTTAAGGCTGGTGTTGATCGTATCCTTACACTTGATTTACATGCCGTTCAAGTTCAAGGATTCTTTGATATCCCTGTTGATAACCTCTTCACAGTGCCCCTATTTGCAAAACATTATTGCGATAAGGGCTTACTTGGTTCAGATGTTGTTGTTGTTAGCCCTAAGAATTCAGGTGTGAAACGCGCTCGTAGCTTGGCTGAATACCTTGATGCTCCTATCGCCATTATCGACTACCCACAAGACGATGCAACTCGCAACGAAGGTTATATCATAGGTGATGTTGAAGGTAAGAAAGCTATCTTGATTGACGATATTTTAAATACAGGACGTACTTTCTCTGAAGCTGCTAAAATCGTTGAACGTGAAGGGGCTACAGAAATTTATGCTGTTTCTAGCCACGGCCTCTTCGTCGAAGGAGCTGCTGAACTTCTTGACAATACTAATATTAAAGAAATTCTTGTGACTGATTCAGTAGCAACAAAAGAAAAAACTCCTAAAAACGTATGCTACATCACTGCTAGTGAGTTAATTGGTGATGCTATCGTCCGTATTCACGAAAGAAAACCAGTCAGCCCACTCTTTGCTTACAACAAAAAGAAATAAGGTGATTCTTTGATTTATTTGGACAATGCTGCAACGACTCCTATGTCAGCAGTTGCTATTTCAGCTATGACCAAGGTGATGCAAGAAACTCATGGCAATCCTTCTAGTATTCACGATCATGGTCGTCAAGCTGGCAAACTCTTGCGAGAAGCCCGTCAGGAACTAGCTCAATTACTAGGAACAAAACCTCAACATATATTTTTCACTTCTGGCGGGACTGAAGGCAACAATACTGCTATCATTGGTTACTGCCTTCGTCACCAAGAGCAAGGAAAACATATCATCACAACTGCCATTGAGCACCATGCCGTTCTTGAAACCATTGATTACTTGGTTCAACACTTTGGGTTTGAAGCAACCATTATCCATCCGGAAAATCAAGAAATCACAGCCCAACAAATTCAGAAAGCTTTACGTGACGATACGATTTTGGTTTCTACCATGTTTGCCAATAATGAGACAGGAAACCTACTGCCCATTGCTGAAATTGGCCAAATACTCAAGCAACACCCAGCCGCCTATCATGTCGATGCAGTTCAAGCTATTGGAAAAATCCCTATTCACCCAGAAGAACTGGGCATTGATTTTCTCACTGCTTCGGCCCACAAATTCCATGGTCCTAAGGGAATCGGCTTTCTCTACGCATCTAGCATGGACTTTGATTCCTATCTCCATGGCGGAGACCAAGAACAGAAAAAACGTGCAGGGACTGAAAATTTGGCTGCCATCGTAGGCATGGTTGCAGCCCTAAAAGAAGACCTAGAAAAACAAGAAGAACATTTTCAACATGTACAAAATCTAGAAACTGCCTTTCTGGCAGAGCTAGAAGGATTTCAGTATTACCTGAATAGAGGAGAACACCATCTCCCTTATGTTCTCAATATTGGATTTCCTGGCCAGAAAAATGACCTCTTACTCCTTCGTCTAGATTTAGCTGGAATTTCTATCTCTACTGGTTCAGCCTGCACTGCTGGTATTGTCCAATCGAGCCATGTTCTTGAAGCTATGTATGGGGCAAATTCAGAACGCTTAAAGGAATCCGTTCGTATCAGTTTGACGCCACAAAATACTGTTGAAGACCTACATACCCTCGCAAAAACCTTAAAAGAAATTATCGGAGGTTAGCCATATGGCATTTGAAAAAACCATTCAGTTAAAAAATTGTCGTTACGACTACACTCTTAGCCCTTCTGTTAAAAAATTCACCCTTAAGGACAACACCTTTTTTGAGACTAAGGTTGGTAACTATGAATTGACTCGCCTTTTGGAAAAAGTTCCGAACAGCGGTGAGGGATTCCAACTCAAAATCATCATTAACAAGGAACTTACAGGTGCTAAAATCAATATCACTGACAAGTTTGGGCTACGCCTAGTTGATATTTTCAAATCAGAAGACCACCACATTCATCAGGAAAAATTCTATTTCCTCATGGATAGCTTAGTAGAACGTGGTGTCTTTACAAAATCGGAAAGATAGAACCAAAATGTTTGAATTGACCTATAAGGATAGCTATCATGTAGAGCGAACTCTCAAGTATGAGGATTACGAGGCTCTCATGCTGGCTCTGTCAGGATGTGTAACCCTACCAGATACACTTTATGTAACTTCTTTGACCTTTAAAGGGCAGGAAGTTTACCAAGGACTGGTCGGAGACCTCTACCGTTTTCTATCACATGCAGATTTTTTACATCAAAACTAAGATTTTTCTTAGTTTTTTCTTATTTTTGTTGATTTTTTCACAATGTTTCTATAAAATAGAAGAATAGAAAGGTTGTGATTTTGTGAAAGATAAACAGTCTGCTATTCCAAAAGCTACAGCGAAAAGACTCTCTCTCTACTATCGAATTTTTAAGAGATTTCATGCAGAAAAGATTGAACGTGCCAACTCTAAGCAAATTGCAGAGGCCATTGGAATTGATTCAGCGACCGTACGTCGTGATTTTTCCTATTTTGGTGAACTAGGTCGGCGTGGATTTGGCTATGATGTCAAAAAACTCATGACGTTTTTTGCCGATTTGCTCAATGATAACTCCATCACCAATGTCATGCTTGTGGGTATTGGAAATATGGGCCATGCTCTTCTCCACTACCGCTTCCACGAGCGTAACAAGATGAAGATTATCATGGCCTTTGACCTAGATGACCATCCTGAAGTCGGTACCCAAACTCCTGACGGGATTCCCATTTACGGGATTTCTCAAATCAAGGATAAAATCAAGGATGCTGATGTCAAGACTGCTATCCTGACCGTTCCCAGCGTCAAGTCACAAGAGGTTGCCAATCTCTTAGTGGATGCTGGCGTGAAAGGAATTCTCAGTTTTTCACCAGTCCATCTTCATTTACCAAAAGACGTGGTCGTTCAGTATGTCGATTTGACAAGTGAACTCCAAACCCTCCTCTACTTCATGCGAAAAGAGGATTAGAAAGCGAAAATCATTTTATGAAAAAACCAGTTATAGGGATTACAGGAAACGAAAAAACTCATCCAGATGATGACATCATGATGAGCTACGTAGCAAAAGGCTTTGTTGAAGGCGTTAAAGAAGCTGGAGGAATTCCCATCATCCTACCGATTGGTGATCAAGAAATGGCCTGCCACTATATCAGTATGATTGACAAGCTTATCTTGACAGGTGGGCAAAATGTTGATCCAAAATTCTATGGTGAACCAAAAACCATCGATAGCGATGACTACCACCTTCAAAGGGATATCTTTGAACTGGCCCTCATCAAGGAAGCTATTAAACAGAAAAAGCCAATTTTTTCTGTCTGCCGTGGGACTCAACTCTTTAACGTTGCCATGGGTGGAACTTTGTATCAAGATATCGAAGACCATTGGCAGGATTGTTCTGCCGAATACACAACTCAACGCTTGGTAACAGAACCTGATACTGTTCTTCGAGAAATCTATGGAGAAATTTCTCATATCAACTCCTTCCACCACCAGAGTATCAAGGATTTAGCACCAAATTTAAAGATTGTAGCTCATGATCCTAAAGATGGTATCATTGAAGCTGTCATGAGTACGGATGATGTTGCCTTTCTCGGTGTCCAATGGCACCCAGAATTTCTATTTGAAAATCGTCCCAAAGATAAAAACCTCTTTGACTATGTCGTTAATGAACTTTAGATTAAATCTGTTTTTTCACGATAACTAAAGTAACTAGAATGTGATACAATCAAATGGTCCAAGAGGACAATCCCCATCAGGTCACAAGCATCTTTGACAAGTTTTGTAACATGATCATCATTTCGGCTAGGCGCTACCGCTCCTGAAGGATGGTTGTGAACCAAGATGAGAGAAGTCGCCATATGCTTGATAGCATAGTGAAGAATCTCTCGCGGCTCAGCAATACTACGAGTTGCAGAACCGATAAAAATGGTCTGTTGATGGATGATTTGATTTTGAGTATTGAGATAGAGCGCCACCAGGTGCTCTTGTTTTTTATGTCCCAACTCCTGCTGCATCTTCTTGGCCAACTTTTGACTGCTGAGAATACTTTCCATCTCAATAGTCTCATGTTTATGAATACGATGCCCCAGTTCAATCATAGCTTGTAATTCTATAGCCTTAACACGCCCGATACCAGACAGACTCTGCAATTCCTGCAGGGTCATTTTTTTCAAATCTGTTAGGCTTGAAAGATTGCTCAAGACTTTCTGGGCAATTTCAAAAACGCTAGCCTGACGTGTTCCTGTCCTGAGTAAAATAGCTAGCAACTCTTGATTACTGAGCGCTTCAACTCCTTCCTTGGCCAGTCTTTCTCTTGGTAATAGTGAATCTTCTTGAAATGAAATACTGTACATAAAAATCCTCCTCACTTTATTATTCGTGAGAAGGATGGAAAATTATATTTTTTTCTCAATTGGGGCTACACTAGCTAAAAGTTTTTTCAAACCTACTTCTGGGAAATTGATTTTTAATTCTTGAGTAGCTCCGTTACCTGAAACTTCCAGAACAGTTCCCTCTCCCCATTTTTTGTGGAGGGCAATGTCACCAATGGACCAATTTGTCTCACTAGACGCTGATTTTGTGCCAGCTGTAAATGGACCAAATGGAAGACCGCTTGACTGGATAGATTTTGGGGCAGAACTACGTTTACGGTCTTGAAGAGCTTGGGCCAGACTCATACCTTGGCCAAAGGCAAGGCCACCACTGCTATAAGATGCTTTAAAACTTGTATTTGCTGGACGAGCCAGACCTTGATACTCAAGTAAGTCTGAGCTAATTTCGTTAATAAAACGAGTCGGACGGTTGTAGTTGGTACGACCAAAAAGCAGACGCGAATTGGCATTGGTCAGATAGAGGATTTTCTCTGCACGCGTAATTCCTACATAGGCTAGACGGCGCTCTTCTTCTAATTCATCTGGATCCTCAGCTGCGCGACTAAGCGGGAAGACATTTTCTTCCATCCCAATCAAAAAGACAACTGGAAATTCGAGACCTTTGGCAGCGTGTAGGGTCATAAGGGTCACTTCTGATGTCTCCTGACTACCTGAATCTGTATCAGCAATCAAGGCCAGGTCATTTAAGAAACGACTTAGTTTGTCCAAACCAGTTTCTTCTTCTGGCCCATCAGAGGTGTCATCAAAGTTTTTCGTCACAGAAAGGAACTCTTCAATATTTTCAACCCTAGCCTTGCTTTCTAAAGTCGCTTGAGCATTTAGAATATCGACGTAACCTGTTTTTTCTAGGACGGTCTCAACCAACTCTGTAATATTTAATTGATCTAGCTGCTCTCGTAAATCTAGAATCATATTGGCAAAATCCCAGATAGACTGGGCTGCTTTACCCTTGATACCAGATAACATGATGTTGGCTGAAGCATCCAGCATAGACATGTCCTGCATATTGGCAAAATCACGGATTTTCTCAACAGTGCCTGGGCCAATTCCACGTTTCGGCTCATTGATAATACGCTCAAAACTGATATTGTCACTCAAATTGGCAATGAGGTTGAGGTAAGCGATAATGTCACGAATTTCCTTACGGCTGTAGAACTTTGTTCCACCAACCATAGTATAAGGAATATTTGACTTGAGCAATGCTTCCTCAATAGTACGGGACTGGGCATTAGTACGATAAAGAACTGCAAAATCCTTGTGAAGGAAGTTTTGGTTGCGACCCAGTTCATCGATAGTTCTGGCGACAAATACAGCCTCATCTAGCTCATCATTGGCACGATAGTAAACGATTTGTTCCCCATCAGAGTTTTGAGTCCAGAGATTCTTAGGACGGCGATTTTTATTGTTTTTAATGACCTCGTTGGCCGCTTGGAGAATAGTTTTAGTGGAACGGTAATTCTCCTCCAACAAAACAACCTTAGCTTGGGGATAATCTTTCTCAAAATCCAAAATATTCTGCATATCAGCACCTCGCCAACCGTAGATAGACTGGTCCGCATCCCCAACCACACAGATATTTTTAAAACGGGAAGCCAAGAGTTTGACCAGTTGGTACTGAGCGTGGTTGGTATCTTGGTACTCATCAACATGGATGTACTGAAATTTCTGCTGGTAGTAGGTCAAGACATCAGGATTCTGATCAAAGAGACGCAGGGTCAGCATAATCAAATCATCAAAGTCAACCGACTCCGACTGACGAAGCTCTTTTTGATAAGCAGTATAACACTGGGCCACGATTTGCGTATACATATCTCCAGCTTGGGCAGCATAAGCCACATCATCAATCAAGTCATTCTTAGCATTGGAAATGGTTCCCAAAATAGTTCGTTCATTCCATTTTTTCGGATCCAAGTTCAACTGCTTGAGAATACGTTTCATGAGCGTTCGCTGTTCACCAGGATCGACAATTGTAAAATTACGATTGTAGCCAATATGGTCTGCATCGCGACGCAAAATACGCACACACATGGAGTGGAAGGTCGCAATCAGACAGTCCTGAGTGGCTGGATTGAGGCTATAAGCACGCTCTTTCATCTCACGCGCAGCCTTGTTGGTAAAGGTAATGGCCAAGATATTCCACGGATTGACCAGCTTTTCATCAATCAGATAAGCGATACGGTGGGTCAAAACACGGGTCTTTCCAGAGCCAGCCCCTGCCATGATTAACAAGGGACCTTCTGTTGTTTGCACTGCCTCAACCTGACGGTCATTCATTCCATTTAATAATGCGTTCATCTTCTCTTCCTTACTCTTGAAGTCAATGTTTCTATTATATCAGAAATCAGGGAAAATAGAAACTTTACAGAGAACACTTTGATAAGCCAAATTTTCATCAGTGCTTACAAAACATGTATTTTTCAAATGAGGTTGAGGTTATTCTTTGACAGGAAAAAGAGCTTGGATAGCATTTCCAAACTCTTTTAATATCATCTAAATCTTAGAACAAGCCTAGAACGGTTCCGTCACTTTCAACATCCATGTTGAGAGCTGCAGGTCGTTTTGGAAGTCCTGGCATGGTCATGACATCACCAGTAAGGGCAACGATAAAGCCAGCCCCCAATTTTGGTACCAATTCACGAATGGTAATTTCAAAGTTCTCTGGCGCTCCAAGTGCATTTGGATTGTCTGAGAAACTGTATTGAGTTTTCGCCATACAGATTGGCAATTTATCCCAACCATTCTGAACAATCTGAGCGATTTGCGTTTGAGCTTTCTTTTCAAAGTTGACTTTTGTCCCGCGATAGATTTCAGTAACAATCTTTTCGATCTTCTCTTGGACAGAAAGGTCGTTGTCATAAAGGCGAGTATAGTTGGATGGATTTTCAGCAATAGTCTGAACAACCGTTTCGGCAAGCGCTACTCCACCTTCTGCACCATCAGCCCAAACACTAGCCAGCTCAACTGGAACATCAATTGAGGCACAGAGTTCTTTCAAGGCTGCAATTTCAGCTTCTGTATCAGATACAAATTCGTTAATCGCAACAACTGCTGGAATACCGAACTTACGGATGTTCTCAACATGGCGTTTCAAGTTGGCAAAACCGGCACGAACTGCCTCCACATTTTCCTCTGTAAGAGCATCTTTAGACACGCCACCATTCATCTTAAGGGCACGAAGGGTTGCGACAATAACAACTGCATCTGGAGAAGTTGGCAAGTTTGGTGTCTTGATATCAAGGAATTTCTCAGCACCAAGGTCTGCACCAAAACCAGCTTCAGTAACTGTGTAATCAGCCAAGTGAAGGGCTGTTGTAGTTGCTAAGACAGAGTTACATCCATGAGCAATATTGGCAAATGGACCACCATGTACAAAGGCAGGTGTTCCGTAAATTGTCTGAACCAAGTTTGGCTTAATCGCATCCTTCAAAATCAAAGCCAAGGCACCTTCTACCTGTAAATCACCCACAGAAACTGGTGTACGATCGTAACGATAACCGATAACGATATTGGCCAAACGGCGTTTCAAGTCCTCGATGTCCGTAGCCAAGCAAAGAATTGCCATGATTTCGGAAGCAACGGTAATGTCAAAGCCATCCTCACGTGGGATACCATTTAAAGGACCACCAAGCCCAACTGTAACATGACGAAGGGCACGATCATTCAAGTCCACAACACGTTTCCAAAGGATACGACGTTGGTCAATTCCCAACTCATTCCCTTGGTGCAAGTGGTTGTCAATCAAGGCAGAAAGAGCATTGTTGGCAGTCGTAATGGCATGCATGTCTCCAGTGAAGTGAAGGTTGATGTCTTCCATTGGTAACACTTGAGCATAACCACCACCAGCGGCACCGCCCTTAATCCCCATTACTGGACCAAGAGATGGTTCGCGAATAGCAATCATGGTTTTCTTGCCAATCTTATTCAAGGCATCCGCAAGACCAATGGTAATGGTTGATTTTCCTTCACCTGCAGGTGTTGGGTTGATGGCAGTAACCAAAATCAATTTCCCAACTGGATTGCTCTCAACTGCACGAATTTTATCAAAGCTGAGCTTAGCCTTGTACTTTCCGTACAACTCCAAATCGTCGTAAGAAATACCAAGTTTCTCTACAACATCAACGATTGGCTTCAGCTCAATACTCTGTGCGATTTCAATATCTGTTTTCATTCAAAACTCCTCTAACCTCTTATATGATAATTCATTATAACACAAAACAAGATTTTTAACATCCTAAAACTCTCTAAACGTTCGTAAATATCACTATTTTTAAGGTTTTTAGAGTCCTTTCTTAAATTTTATATGGCTTTATAGTTTGAAACTATATTCTTTCCTTTTACCAAAAATTTATCACTTTCATTTTACTTACCGTTTATTTTTGTGTACAATAGTGCTATGAAAATTTTAGTTACATCGGGCGGTACCAGTGAAGCTATCGATAGCGTCCGCTCTATCACTAACCATTCTACAGGTCGCCTGGGCAAAATCATCACAGAAACTTTGCTTGCTGCAGGGCATGAAGTTTGTTTAATTACTACAAAACGAGCTTTGAAGCCAGAAGCCCATCCCAACCTAAATATTCGAGAAATTAACAATACCAAGGACCTTCTACTAGAAATGCAAGAACGTGTTCAGGATTATCAGATCTTGATTCACTCAATGGCGGTGTCCGATTACACTCCTGTCTATATGACAGGGTTTGAGGAAGTTCAATCTAGTTCCAATTTGGAAGAATTTTTAAGCAAGCAAAATCATCAAGCTAAGATTTCTTCAACTGACGAGGTTCAGGTTTTGTTCCTAAAAAAGACACCCAAAATCATCTCTCTAGTCAAGGAATGGAATCCTGCTATTCATCTGATTGGTTTCAAACTGCTGGTTGATGTCTCTGAGGATTATCTCATCGAGATTGCCAGAAAAAGTCTTATCAAGAACCAAGCAGACTTGATTATCGCAAATGACCTGACTCAAATCTCAGCAAACCAGCATCGTGCAATCTTTGTTGAGAAAAATCAGCTTCAAACAGTCCAGACTAAAGAAGAAATTGCAGAACTCCTCCTTGAAAAAATTCAAGCCTATCATTCATAGAAAGGAAAGCTATGGCACATATTCTCTTGGCTGTAACAGGGTCTATCGCCTCTTACAAGTCGGCAGATTTAGTCAGTTCTCTAAAAAAACAAGGTCATCAAGTCACTGTCTTAATGACTCAAGCTGCTACAGAGTTTATCCAACCTTTGACACTACAGGTACTCTCACAGAATCCTGTTCACTTGGATGTCATGAAGGAACCCTATCCAAATCAAGTCAATCATATTGAACTTGGAAAAGAAACGGATCTATTTATCGTAGTACCTGCAACTGCTAACACTATTGCAAAACTAGCCCACGGCTTTGCGGACAATATGGTAACCAGTACAGCTCTAGCCTTGCCAAGTCATATTCCCAAACTCATCGCACCAGCTATGAATACAAAAATGTATGACCATCCAGCAACTCAGGCTAATCTGAAAACATTAAAAACCTACGGCTATCAGCTGATTGCTCCTAAGGAATCCCTACTAGCTTGTGGAGACCATGGACGAGGAGCTTTAGCCGACCTCACAATTATTTTAGAAAGAATAAAGGAAACTCTCGATGAAAAAACGCTCTAATATTGCACCCATTGCTATCTTTTTTGCAACCATGCTCGTGATACACTTTCTGAGCTCACTTATCTTTAACCTTTTTCCATTCCCAATCAAACCGACCATCGTTCATATTCCTGTCATTATTGCCAGCATTATCTACGGTCCACGCGTTGGTGTTACACTTGGATTTTTGATGGGGCTACTTAGTTTGACGGTTAACACAATTACAATTCTACCGACAAGCTACCTCTTCTCTCCCTTCGTACCAAATGGGAACATCTACTCAGCTATCATTGCCATCGTCCCACGTATTTTGATTGGTTTAACTCCTTATCTAGTCTATAAACTGATGAAAAATAAAACTGGTCTGATTCTAGCTGGTGCCCTTGGTTCGCTAACCAACACAATCTTTGTACTTGGTGGAATTTTCTACCTTTTTGGAAATGTTTTTGATGGTAATATCCAAAAACTCCTAGCAACTGTTATCTCAACAAATTCGATTGCCGAATTAGTCATTTCCGCAGTTCTAACCCTAGCCATTGTTCCAAGACTACAGACTTTGAAAAAATAAAAACAATCTCCACTTTCAAACCTGAAGGTGGAGATTTTGCTTTATATCGTTACTATTATTAGTGAAATCTTTACCAATATTTATACTCAATGAAAATCAAAGAGCAAACTAGGAAGCAAGCTGCAGGTTGGTTAAAACACGGTTTTGAGGTTATGGATTGAAGCTGATGTGGTTTGAAGAGATTTTCTAAAAGTATTAACTGAAAAACGACCTATAAACTTAAGTAAATCCTTGCTTTATTGTCTTGTTTATTGTACTATACTAGTGTATATACAGTCAAAAAAGGAGATTCTTATGAATACACGAAAAAAGACACAATTTATGACAATGACTGCCCTCTTAACGGCTATTGCAATTTTGATTCCAATTGTTATGCCTTTCAAGATTGTCATTCCACCTGCCTCCTATACTTTAGGAAGCCACATCGCTATTTTTATTGCCATGTTCTTATCGCCCTTGATGGCTGTTTTTGTCATCCTAGCCTCTAGTTTTGGATTTTTGATGGCTGGCTATCCTATGGTTATCGTATTTCGAGCTTTTTCCCATATCTTTTTTGGGACTTTGGGGGCTCTTTACCTACAAAAATTCCCCGATACCCTTGATAAACCAAAATCTTCCTGGATTTTCAACTTTGTGTTAGCTGTCGTTCATGCCCTTGCTGAAGTATTAGCCTGTGTCGTTTTTTACACCACTTCCGGTACTAATGTAGAAAATATGTTTTATGTTCTCTTTGTACTAGTTGGATTTGGCACAATTATCCATAGTATGGTAGACTATACGTTAGCACTAGCTGTCTATAAAGTGCTTCGAAAACGCCGTTAAAAGGAAGAACTATGACAAAAAATCGCAAACAAGCCCTGCTCCAACTCTTGAAAGAAGCCCCTAAAGCCCTCAATGGCCAAAGTTTGGCGGAGCATTTTCATGTCACACGCCAAGTCATTGTACAAGACATTGCAATTTTAAGAGCCGATGGCGCTCCTATCCTATCCACTAATCGTGGCTACATCTATAAGCAAATTGATACCAATCCTTATGTTCACAAACTATTCAAAGTGAAACATGAAGTTGAAGAAATTGGTCAGGAACTCCTTGCTATTGTAGATAATGGAGGGCGTGTTCAAAATACCTTGATTGACCATCCAGTTTATGGAGAAATTGAAACCTTGCTTAAACTGTCTTGCCGCCGAGACGTTCAACATTTTCTAGAACAAGTCGAGCATTCTGATTTTAAACCTTTATCTGAATTGACAGATGGTATCCATTACCACCTAGTCGAAGCCGAAACACAACAAGACCTCCACTATATCGAGGAGGCCTTGGATCAGCTCGGTTATTTAGTAAAAGACTAAAAAATTTTCTTTTCCCAATCGTCTTCTGTACGGCGAGGGTAGAAAAATTCAGATTTGTCCGGAGCTTCCATCATCTCCATCAAGGGTAGCATATCATAGGCCAGATCCAAGTTTGGAATCTGGTCTTTTTGCACCCAAGAAACTTCTCCTTCATCTGAAGAGCGAAGGCTACCAGAGAACTCTGTCGCCTTATAACAAATGACAATATAGCGCCCACCTGTATCTAGTGGCCAATTCTTAATGCCTACCAGTTGAGGATTTTGGATAGTCAATCCTGTTTCTTCATAGATTTCACGAATGACAGACTCTGCGAAAGACTCGCCATTTTCTACATGACCTCCTGGAAAGGCATAACCTGACCATCGATTGTTTTCAGGAGAGCGATACTGCATAACCACGCGCTGAGTTTCGAGGTCTTCAATCAGACAAATATTTGTTAAAATCGTTAACTGGGAACGGGACATAAATTTACTCACTTTCTAATTTATTAAATTTTTAGACTTGGTACCAGTACCATTAGCTTCTACTTTTTAAAATTATTTAGAATAGAATACCATCCGTTTTTCCTTTATGGGCTTTCCAAGTTCAAGCATCTTTTCTTGTCCATCAAAAGTAAAGCCCATTTTTTGATAGAAAGCAATGGCGCGCTTATTATCTTTCAATACCCATAAGAAAATTTCAGAAAAATGATCAAGAGCAATCAAAGCTGCTTTCATTAACTTTTGTGCGATGCCTTTTCCATAATAGTCTTTTAAAACATATAAAGCAATAATTTCACCAGCTTGAATAGTCTCATCACGAAAGTTGCCATAACTTATAAAACCAACTACCTTCATACCATCCATCGCAATCAATGTATTTTCTGGATACTTTTGACTAAAGAATCGACATCTTTCTAATGTCATTGTCTCCTGAAATTCTGCAGGCAAAAGGTCATCATAAGCCACTCTCCACGTTTGCCAGTGAACGAAGGATTTACCTTCTATCTCTTCAGGAGTTTCCATTGATTTGATAATAACCGTCATTTGTTTTCTTCTCCTTAATCCAACGCCTTGACTTCCAGCATCATATCGCGAATCTGTGCAGCCAGTTCAAAGTCAAGCACTTCGACAGCTTCTTGCATTTGTTTTTCTAGTTTCTTGACAAGTTCTTTGCGTTCTTGTTTGTTGAGACTATTGATATCGACTTCTTTTTCTTCTTCCTTGGCAACTGCCTTGGTCACAGCAATCAGATCACGGATTTCTTTCTTGATTGTCTGAGGCACAATACCGTGTTCTTCATTATAGGCCATCTGGATTTTGCGACGGCGAGCAGTTTCATCGATAGCACGTTGCATAGACTGGGTAACTGTGTCAGCGTACATGATGACATGGCCTTCGCTATTACGGGCAGCGCGGCCAATGGTTTGGATGAGTCCACGTTCGTTACGAAGGAAACCTTCCTTGTCAGCATCGAGAATAGCTACTAGGCTCACTTCAGGAACGTCAATCCCTTCACGAAGGAGGTTGATTCCGACCAAGACATCAAAGACACCCAAGCGCAGGTCACGGATAATCTCCGTCCGTTCCAAGGTCTTGATATCCGAGTGCATGTACTTGACCTTGATACCCATTTCCTTGAAGTAGTCGGTTAAGTCCTCTGCCATTTTCTTGGTCAAGGTTGTGATAAAGGTTCGTTCATTCTTTTCAACACGGGCATTGATTTCACCTAAGAGGTCATCAATCTGTCCCATGGTCGGACGTACTTCCACCTCAGGATCCAAAAGCCCTGTCGGACGAATGATTTGCTCAATCACTGTCTCAGTCTGTTCATTTTCATAGTCACCAGGTGTCGCTGAAACGTAAACAATCTGGTGCACATGACTTTCAAACTCCTCACGACGGAGAGGACGATTGTCAAGAGCAGACGGCAAACGGAAACCATAATTAACCAGCATTTCCTTACGAGAGCGGTCTCCATTGTACATGCCCTTGATCTGCCCCATGGTCATGTGGCTCTCATCAATCATAATCAAGAAATCATCTGGGAAGAAATCGAGAAGCGTATAAGGTGGCTCACCTTCGCTACGTCCATCCATGTGGCGTGAGTAGTTTTCAACCCCGTTGGTATAGCCCATCTCACGCAGCATTTCGATATCATATTCTGTCCGCTGTTTCAAACGCTGGGCTTCAAGCAGTTTGCCTTCCTTCTCAAAGACAGCTAGTTGCTCTTCCAACTCGGCCTGAATCTTGGCAATGGCAACTTCCATGTGGTCGTCATTGGTCACAAAGTGAGTAGCTGGGAAAATAGCCAAATGATCGACTTCTCCCAACACCTGACCTGTCAGAGCCTCAACTTCACGAATACGGTCAATTTCGTCTCCGAAGAACTCTACTCGAAAAGCGTGTTCATCGCGGGAAGCTGGGAAAATCTCCACCACATCCCCACGAACACGAAATCTGCCCCGTTGGAAATCAATATCGTTGCGCTCAAACTGGATATCCACCAAATCATTCAAAAGTTTATCACGAGAAATTTCAAGACCTGGACGGAGACTCACGACACTATCAGCGTATTCCTTGGGAGAACCTAAACCATAGATACAAGAGACAGAGGCAACGACAATGACATCATTACGCTCCAAAAGAGCCGAAGTCGCTGAGTGACGAAGCTTGTCAATCTCGTCATTGACAGAACTATCCTTCTCAATATAGGTATCGCTAGAAGGTACATAGGCCTCAGGTTGGTAATAATCATAGTAAGATACGAAATACTCAACAGCATTTTCAGGGAAAAATTCCTTAAACTCCCCATAAAGCTGGCCTGCTAGAGTTTTATTGTGGGCAATGACCAGAGTTGGTTTATTGACCTTAGAAATGACTTGACTCATGGTATAGGTCTTCCCTGTACCAGTCGCTCCCATCAGAATCTGAGCTTTTTCTCCACCCTCGATATTATCAACCAACTGCTCGATAGCTTGGGGTTGATCTCCTGATGGTTGATATTTTGATACTAGTTTAAATTGATTATCTGTAATGCGATTGATCATAAGAATCCTCTCTCCATGTGCTATTCCTATTTTAGCATACTTACAGCATTTTCACGAAGAAAAGGACGGACAGAAGTCACATCCTTTCATTTTCTTTGTTTAATTGGTAAGCGAGATAGATAATCAGCAGTAGCAATACCAGACTTGTCATGATAGAACCTTCTATACCAAAAGAACCACCTGATAGCCAATCTTGATTGCCTTGTGGTAAAAAGGTCATCAGAGACGTTCCTGATGGTTGACCACTAACTAAAATGCCAAAGAGATTTCCTTGAGCAAAATTCCAAGCCCCATGAATACCTGCAACACCCCAAACTGTATCGGTTTTGAGAAGATAAAGAGCCATAGCAACTCCGAATAAGAAGAGATTCACTAGAGATAGAGGTGTTAAACCAGAATTCCCCATATGAAGCAGGGTAAAAAATATGCTAGATATGACAACAGCAAGTTTTAGATTGGTTCTTGAGGCCAATTGTGGAAGGAGCCATGCACGGGACACCACTTCTTCTGCTGTCCCCTGTAAAATCCAAAATGGGATAGTAAAGACGACAAAGGTAAGCGAATAAGGATTCAAATGAATGGATTCCAAACGATATTGCCCTAAGGCCACCAAACCTAACAAGGTCAGAAGAAAAAGTGCCAGACCTAGTCCAAATCCTTTCAGAAGACTGCTGAGGAAATTTTCTCTATAAAATCCCAAGGTTCGAATAGGTCTTTTCTCAACTTTTCTAGTCCATCTGAACACAGTGTTGAGAATAAAACCAAAGGCCAGCAATTCTAAAATTAAACGAAAGTCACTTGATTTATCCGTCAAGCTCTCCTGCAAGGTTTGCAAGTAGCTTGCAAGATTTTGACCAGTCTCACCAAAATTTCTAGCAAGTCCGATGAGAGCTAACAAGCTAATACCATACAAAGTATATGCAACAAACTCTCCTATAAAGACAAAAGCAAAGGCTAACAAGGGGCTTGTGTAAATGTTTAAACTCATTTTTGAAGCTTGGAAGTCTTTAAATATTCTTTTGTTCTTCATATCCCTGTCCTCTTTTCTTCTATATATACTATTATTATAGCACTTTTTAATAGCAATTCAAGAAAGAAAAGAAAAAACAATGTTACATTTTCTGACACAGAAATATAAAAATTTGCCTTTTTTTACTTTTTCTGATATAATGGGAAAATATTCGGAAAAGGAGACTAAAAATGAAGAAAAAATTTCTAGCATTTTTGCTAATTTTATTCCCAATTTTCTCATTAGGTATTGCGAAAGCTGAAACGATTAAGATTGTTTCTGATACCGCCTATGCACCTTTTGAGTTTAAAGATTCAGATCAAACTTATAAAGGAATTGATGTTGACATTATTAACAAAGTCGCTGAGATTAAAGGATGGAACATTCAGATGTCCTATCCTGGATTTGACGCAGCGGTCAATGCGGTTCAAGCTGGTCAAGCTGACGCAATCATGGCAGGAATGACAAAAACTGCAGAACGTGAAAAAGTTTTCACCATGTCTGATACTTACTATGATACAAAAGTTGTCATTGCAACTACAAAGTCACACAAGATTAGTCAGTATGACCAATTAAAAGGTAAAACTGTTGGTGTTAAAAACGGAACTGCCGCTCAACGTTTCCTTGAAAGTATTAAGGATAAATATGCCTTTAGCATTAAAACATTTGACACTGGTGATTTGATGAACAACAGCTTGAGTGCTGGTGCCATCGATGCCATGATGGATGACAAACCTGTTATCGAATATGCCATTAACCAAGGTCAAGACCTCCATATTGAAATGGATGGGGAAGCTGTAGGTAGTTTTGCTTTCGGTGTTAAAAAAGGAAGCAAATACGAGCATTTAGTTACTGAATTTAACCAGGCATTGGCTGAAATGAAAAAAGATGGTAGCCTTGATAAAATCATCAAGAAATGGACTGCATCATCTTCTTCAGAAGTGCCAACTACAACGACTGCAACTGGTCTAAAAGCAACTCCTGTTAAAGCTAAATACATCATTGCAAGTGATTCTTCTTTTGCACCTTTTGTTTTCCAAAATTCAAGTAACCAATTTACTGGTATTGATATGGAATTGATTAAGGCAATCGCAAAAGACCAAGGTTTTGAAATTGAAATCACCAATCCAGGTTTCGATGCAGCGATTAGCGCTGTCCAAGCTGGTCAAGCAGATGGTATCATAGCAGGTATGTCAGTTACGGATGCTCGTAAGGCAACTTTTGATTTCTCAGAATCATACTACACTGCTAATACTATCCTTGGTGTCAAAGAATCAAGCACTATTGCTTCTTATGAAGATTTGAAAGGAAAGACAGTTGGTGTTAAAAACGGAACTGCTTCTCAAACCTTCCTAACAGAAAATCAAAGCAAATACGGTTACAAAATCAAAACCTTCGCTGATGGTTCGTCAATGTATGACAGTCTAAATACTGGGGCCATCGATGCCGTTATGGATGATGAGCCTGTTCTCAAATATTCTATCAGCCAAGGTCAAAAATTAAAAACTCCAATCGCTGGAACTCCAATCGGTGAAACAGCCTTTGCAGTTAAAAAAGGAGCAAATCCAGAATTGATTGAAATGTTCAATAACGGACTTGCAAACCTTAAAGCAAACGGTGAATTCCAAAAGATTCTTGATAAATACCTAGCTAGCGAATCTTCAACTGTTTCAACAAGCACTGTTGACGAAACAACTATCTGGGGTTTGCTCCAAAATAACTACAAACAACTCCTTAGCGGGCTTGGTATCACTCTTGCTCTAGCTCTTATCTCATTTGCTATTGCCATTGTTATCGGGATTATCTTCGGTATGTTTAGTGTTAGCCCCTACAAATCTCTTCGTGTGATCTCTGAGATTTTCGTTGACGTTATCCGTGGTATTCCATTGATGATTCTTGCAGCCTTCATCTTCTGGGGAATTCCAAACTTCATCGAGTCTATGACAGGCCAACAAAGTCCAATTAACGACTTCGTAGCTGGTACTATTGCCCTCTCACTCAATGCAGCAGCTTATATCGCTGAAATCGTTCGTGGTGGTATCCAGGCTGTTCCAGTTGGACAAATGGAAGCTAGCCGAAGTTTGGGTATCTCTTATGGAAAAACCATGCGTAAGATTATCTTGCCACAAGCAACTAAATTGATGTTACCAAACTTTGTCAATCAATTCGTTATCGCTCTTAAAGATACAACTATCGTATCTGCTATCGGTTTGGTGGAACTCTTCCAAACTGGTAAGATTATCATTGCCCGTAACTACCAAAGTTTCAAGATGTATGCAATCCTTGCTATCTTCTATCTTGTAATTATCACACTTTTGACTAGACTAGCGAAACGCTTAGAAAAGAGGATTCGTTAATGGCAAAATTAAAAATTGATGTAAATGATTTACACAAACATTATGGAAAAAATGAGGTTTTAAAAGGAATCACGACTAAATTCTATGAAGGAGATGTTGTTTGTATCATCGGTCCTTCAGGTTCTGGTAAGTCAACTTTCCTTCGTAGCCTCAATCTTCTAGAAGAAGTTACTAGCGGTCACATCACTGTGAACGGCTATGACTTAACTGAAAAAACAACCAACGTTGACCACGTCCGTGAAAATATCGGAATGGTGTTCCAACACTTCAACCTCTTCCCACACATGTCTGTATTGGACAACATTACCTTTGCTCCTATTGAGCACAAGTTGATGACTAAGGAAGAAGCTGAGCAATTGGGAATGGAGTTGCTTGAGAAGGTTGGGCTAGCAGATAAAGCTAATGCAAATCCAGATAGCCTATCAGGTGGTCAAAAACAACGTGTAGCCATCGCTCGTGGACTAGCAATGAATCCAGACATCATGCTCTTTGATGAACCAACTTCTGCCCTTGACCCTGAAATGGTCGGAGACGTACTAAACGTTATGAAGGAATTGGCTGAACAAGGCATGACTATGATTATCGTAACCCATGAGATGGGATTTGCTCGTCAGGTTGCTAACCGTGTTATCTTTACTGCAGATGGTGAATTCCTTGAAGATGGAACACCTGATCAAATCTTTGATAACCCACAACACCCACGTCTGAAAGAGTTCTTGGACAAGGTCTTAAACGTCTAAACTCAAACTGTAAGGATTTCCTTGCAGTTTTTTTCTATCTCGTATTGGATTTTTTGATTTTTCGGAAAATTATGTTAGAATTAAGTTTATGAAATGAGATTTCCTCATACCTAGTAAGACTAGGAATAAAAATAGAAATTAGGTAGCTAGATGTCATCTAAGGTTATTGTTACAATTTTCGGTGCGAGTGGAGACCTGGCTAAACGCAAGCTCTACCCTTCCCTTTTTAGACTATATAAATCCGGCAATCTTTCCGAGCACTTTGCAGTCATTGGAACTGCTCGTCGTCCTTGGAGCAAGGAATATTTTGAATCTGTTGTAGTCGAATCCATCCTTGATTTGGCAGATAGTACCGAACAGGCTCAAGAATTCGCTAGTCACTTCTACTATCAAAGTCATGATGTCAATGATACAGAACACTACATTGCTTTGCGTCAATTGCAGGCTGAACTAAATGACAAGTACCAAGCTGAACACAACAAGCTCTTCTTCTTGTCTATGGCACCTCAGTTCTTTGGAACTATCGCAAAACACCTCAAGTCTGAAAACATTGTAGATGGTAAAGGTTTTGAACGCTTAATCGTTGAAAAACCATTTGGTACAGATTACGCAACTGCAAGCAAGTTGAATGACGAGCTCCTAGCAACATTTGACGAAGAACAAATTTTCCGTATTGACCATTATCTTGGTAAGGAAATGATCCAAAGCATCTTTGCAGTTCGCTTTGCAAACCTGATTTTTGAAAACGTTTGGAACAAGGACTTTATCGACAATGTTCAAATTACCTTTGCGGAGCGCTTGGGTGTAGAAGAACGTGGGGGATACTATGACCAATCTGGTGCCCTCCGTGATATGGTACAGAACCATACACTCCAACTTCTTTCTCTCCTTGCCATGGACAAGCCAGCAAGCTTCACAAAAGATGAAATTCGTGCTGAGAAGATTAAGGTCTTTAAAAACCTCTATCATCCAACTGATGAAGAACTTAAAGAACACTTTATCCGTGGTCAATACCGCTCTGGTAAGATTGATGGCATGAAATACATCTCTTATCGTAGCGAACCAAATGTAAATCCAGAATCAACAACTGAAACTTTTGCATCTGGTGCCTTCTTTGTAGACAGCGATCGATTCCGTGGCGTTCCTTTCTTCTTCCGTACTGGTAAACGTCTGACTGAAAAAGGAACTCATGTCAATATCGTCTTTAAACAAATGGACTCTATCTTTGGTGAGCCACTTGCTCCTAACATTTTGACCATCTATATCCAACCAACAGAAGGCTTCTCTCTTAGCCTAAATGGGAAGCAAGTAGGAGAAGAATTCAACTTAGCTCCAAACTCACTTGATTACCGTACAGATGCGACCGCAACTGGTGCCTCTCCAGAACCATACGAGAAATTGATTTATGATGTCTTAAATAACAACTCAACTAACTTTAGCCACTGGGATGAAGTTGGTGCATCATGGAAGTTGATTGACCGTATCGAAGAGCTTTGGGCTGAAAATGGTGCCCCACTTCATGACTATAAAGCTGGAAGCATGGGACCTCAAGCTAGCTTTGACTTACTTGAAAAATTCGGTGCCAAATGGACTTGGCAACCAGATATCGCCTATCGTCAAGATGGTCGCTTAGAATAAAAAAAATCCTGCAAGTTTGTACCTTGCAGGATTTTTGCTTCTGATTAGATTAAGCCTTCCAAGAGAACCTTCATAAAGTTTTCTGAGTTAAACTCTCCAATATCATCGATTTTTTCACCAAAACCAATCAATTTTACAGGAATATTAAGTTCTTCACGGATGGCTAAAACAACACCACCTCGAGCAGTTCCATCAATCTTAGTCAAGACAATTCCTGTCAAAGGGGTAATTTTTGAAAATTCTTTGGCCTGTACCAGGGCATTTTGACCTGTTGATGCATCGAGTGCTAAGAAGGTTTCATGCGGTGCTTCTGGCACAACACGCTTAATGATACGGCCAATCTTCTCCAACTCAGCCATAAGATTATCCTTGTTTTGTAGACGACCAGCAGTATCAATCATGAGAATATCGATACCTTCAGCCACTGCACGTTCCATACCATCAAAGACAACGCTGGCTGGATCAGCTTTTTCAGGTCCAGTCACAACTGGAACGTCCACACGACGGCCCCATTCAGCTAGCTGGGCTACTGCCCCTGCACGGAAGGTATCTGCCGCAACCAACATGACCTTCTTACCAGCTTGCTTGTAGCGGTGGGCTAGTTTCCCAATAGAAGTTGTTTTCCCAACACCATTAACACCAACGAAGAGCATGACTGTCAAGCCATCTTGGAAATGGATGTTTTCATCATAGTTGCCATCCTTTTCATAAAGCTCAACCAATTTCTCAATGATGACACGACGAAGTGCGTCCGGTTTCTTGGCATTTTCAAGCTTGGCTTCGTAGCGTAACTCCTCTGTTAAGTTAGAAGCGACTTGGACACCAACGTCGCTCATGATCAGCAGTTCTTCCAGTTCCTCGAAGAATTCTTCATCGACAGAGCGGAAATTAGCAAAGAAGGCGTTCAAACGAGCTCCGAAGCCTGTACGAGTTTTCTTAAGACTGCGGTCATATTTTTCCTGAACAGTTTCTTCTACTTGAGGAGTTTCTGGTTCAAGCACTTCAGAACTATTTTCTTCTACAGTCTCTAGGAGCTCAGTATTCCCTTCCTCTGTGACTTCTTCTGAGTTTGGCAATACTTCGACTTCTTCTTGATGAACCTCTACATCTGACTCTGAATCCATACTTTCTTCAACTGACTCTTGATTTTCCTCTTCTTGGAGCGCAACTTGTTCAACAACTTCAACCTCTGCTTCTTCTTGAGAAACTTCCTCAGCTTCTGTTAAGGCAGGCTCAACATCTTCTGACAAATCAAGATTTTCCAGAGCTTCTTTTACAACTTCTTCGATTTTAGGTTCTTCTTTTTTTCCGAATAGACGGTCAAATAATCCCATATCTTAATTCTCCTTTAGCACATATTCTTCGATAGCCCAGGCGACAGCTTCCTCATCGTTGGTCATAGGAGTTACCACATTTGCGACTGTCTTGACTTCAGGAACAGCATTTTGCATGGCAACACCGAGCCCTGCCCATTCAATCATAGAGAGGTCATTGGCCTCGTCACCACAGGCCATGACTTGGCTTTGGTCAATTCCAAGATGGCTGATTAGTTTTGCCAAGCCTGTTGCTTTATGAACATTCTTTGGTGACCACTCTAGCAACATTTCACGTGATTTAAAGATTTCATATTGGTCAAACAATTCTGGAGAAATCTTCTGAATAGCTGCATCCAAGGGTTCTTGAGCAAAGGCGGTCACGCATTTATTATAAGTCATTTGACTAGATAAGTCTTCAAAGTCCACTGGAACAAAAGTCAAAGCTGGATTGAATTTGGCATACAGACTTTCTTGGTCCGATTGGATTTGATAAACAGTTCCTTCTGAGATAGCATCAAGAGGCAGTGATAATTTCTCTGTTTCTTCATACAAACGTGCCACATCATCATATGAAAAGACTGTTTTATCAAGGATTTCTCCTGTATTTTTCTGAACCAAACCACCATTAAAAGTAATCGTATACTCATCTTCCTGACCGTCAGTCCCTAGCTCATGGAGAAAGAAATCCATAGCTTTTAAGGGACGACCAGTTGTTAATACGACCTTGATACCACGATCACGCGCAGCTTTCAAGGTTGCCTTGGTGCGATCCGTCAGCCTTTTATCAGTAGTCAGCAAGGTCCCATCCAAGTCCAATGCAATCAATTTTATATCTGCCATTATAAGCCCTCCATATAAGCTATAACCGACTGGTCCTTATGGTGACCAATCACAGTTTCTGCTAATTCTAAAATCTCTGGTCGTGCATTTTCAGGAGCTACAGGATGTCCCACAACCTGCATCATATGCAAGTCATTTAGATTGTCTCCAAAAGCCATGACCTGATCCATTGTGATACCAAGTTTTTTAGCTAATTCAACAATGGCCACACCCTTATCGACATAGTCCAGAACAATATCAATGGATTCAAAGCCAGTTGTCATGGCCTTAACACCAGGAACATGTTCATTAACCCAAGCTTCACCAGCTTCCAGCGTTTCTTCTGTGAAGTTGGTTGTAAATTTGAAAATGTCATCTGTGATATCTTCCAGACTCGCTACTTTTTGGATATTTTCATTATAGTGCTGACTCACTTTCAAATAGGTCTCATCAACCGTATCTAGCACATAAGAACCCTTCTTACCCGTCAAGAGCAGTTTATTGGTATCTACATAGGGTGAAGTTTTCAGCTTTTCAAAAGTTGCCAGATAAAAGTCACGAGACATGGTCGCTTCATACAAATCCTGACCTTGATACTCTACCAAACTGCCATTTTCAGCGATGAAAATAATGTCATCACGAACATCAGCAAATAATTTTTCTAGTGATAAAAATCCTCGCCCTGAAGCCACCGCAAAGTAAATCCCTTTTTCCTTGTAGGAAGCCAAAAGAGACTTGAGGCGGTCCATATCAAAGCGTCCATTCCCATCTAGGAAGGTTCCGTCCATATCCGTTGCTACTAGTTTAATCATAAAATCTTTCTTACTCCGATTAGTAAATCTACCTCCTATTATACCATAGATAAGTAGAAAAAGGACGAGTCTATCAGCTTTGCATCTCTTTTATCCTTCTCTACTAGCTAGTACTGTTTCTAACTTTTAAAAAAGCTCGTAAAATTAAAATCGTGCAACTTTTTTCAGATAATTTTAAAAGATTGATTTCCTTATATTTTTTCTTTATACTGGATAAAAAGGAGAATAATATGTCAGAAACAAATCACGAAATTGATTCAAATTTTGCAGGTCGTTTAAATATCCTACGTGCGGGTGTTCTTGGTGCTAACGATGGGATTATTTCCATTGCTGGTGTGGTTATCGGGGTTGCTAGTGCTACCAGCAATATCTGGATTATCTTTTTATCAGGATTTGCAGCTATTTTGGCCGGTGCCTTTTCAATGGCTGGTGGAGAATATGTGTCCGTTTCAACTCAAAAAGATACCGAGGAAGCAGCCGTTGCGCGTGAGCAACTCTTGCTAGACCAAGATATGGAACTAGCCAAAAAGTCCCTCTATGCTGCCTATATTCAAAATGGTGAGTGTGAAACATCAGCCCAACTTCTCACCAACAAAGCCTTTTTAAATAATCCGCTCAAGGCTTTGGTAGAGGAAAAATATGGGATTGAGTATGAAGAGTTTACCAATCCTTGGCACGCTGCCATTTCTAGCTTTGTTGCCTTTTTCCTTGGAAGTTTGCCTCCAATGCTATCAGTGACCATTTTCCCAAGTGATTACCGCATCCCTGCTACTGTTCTTGTTGTAGGCCTTTCACTCTTGGTAACTGGCTATACAAGTGCCAAACTTGGAAAAGCCCCAACCAAAACAGCTATGATTCGGAACCTCGCTATTGGTCTCTTGACTATGGGAGTTACCTTTCTGCTAGGACAACTTTTCAGCATTTAATACTCTTCGAAAATCTCTTCAAACCACGTCAGCTTCGCCTTGCCGTATATATGGTTACTGACTTCGTCAGTTCTATCTGCAACCTCAAAGCAGTGCTTTGAGCAACCTGCGGCTAGCTTCCTAGTTTGCTTTTTGATTTTCATTGAGTATAAAATACAAGAAATACCTCGATATTGAAGTCGAGGTATCTTTTTTACATTTGCACAATTTTACGATAGCTTCTAGAAGTAATCATGAAAATCAACACATAGGCGATGAGGAAGATAGCACAGATAGACAAGGTCACAATCAACATCATAGTCGTATCTATTACACCAATCACTTTTAGAATCAGACTAAGCATATGGTAGGCAAAGGCGAGATGTATGAAGGCAAAAAGCAAAGGAAGGAAGAAAACAGTTAAAACCTGTTTGTTGATGGTTTGCTTGATTTGCTTTTGATCTAAACCGACTTTCTGCAAGATAATAAAGCGCTCACGGTCTTCATAGCCTTCAGAAATTTGTTTGTAGTAGATGACCAGAACCGTTCCGACCATAAAGATAATAGATAGGAAAATACCGATAAAGAAGACACCACCAAAGAGGGCACTCATCTGAGCACTAGCATCTGCTAGATTGCTACCATACACATAGCTACCTTCAGTGTTTAATTGAGCATTAAACTTTTGTAAGTATTTTTCATATTCTTCAGCGACTTTGAGTTGTTCTTCTTCACTGATATTTACATTCATACCACCGTAAAGCTGATTATAGATAGCCGAATCTGGGAATTGGTCTAAAAATGCTTGCAAATTAGGTACAACAAGGTAATTGTAATCAGTAGTAAAAATATTAAACTGATTTGGGACATGGTTCACAATAAAATCTGTATTAAATTCTTCTTTGACAGAAAATTGATGGTTATTTAGAGTTAGAGCTTTCTGTCCTTTCAGTCCGTCATTTTTGGCAAAAAGACCGACCTCATTCCCTGATAGAGACAGTTTTTGACCAGTCATGTTTTCATAATCTTTTTGGTCAAATACCATGAAAACTGTTTTTGGTTGGACACGGTTTTGTCCTTTTTCAAACAGGGTTAACTTGGTTCCTTCTTGATTTGCAATACCAAAGTTACTGTAACGAAGCACTTCTTTCTCTTTGACACTATAAGCTTTGTCACTTGCAAACTGACTCAAGAGTTTGTCCAAGTCTTCTTTTTCAACATTCTGTCCAGTAATTCCAAAGTCATGCGGATTCATCACTTTTTTAAAGGATTCTGAGGCATTGAAAATACTAGTCGCTGCTGACATGGTTACCAAAACCATTGTTGACAAAATAGCGATAGTTGCTAGTCCAACCGCATTTTTCTTCATACGGAAAATCAAGTTGGAAACAGAGATGAGGTTATTTGGTTGGTAATAGTATTTCTTGTTTTTCTTTAAGATCTGAAGGAAAACGGTAATTCCTGCATTAAACAATAGATAAGTACCAAAGATAACCAGTAAAACAGCTAGGAAGAAAGTTGTTAAAGCTGTAAGAGGATCTTTTACTGTAAGGGCAAGATAATAGCCAATCCCTAAACTTATGGAACCAAGAATAGTTTGGAGAGGTAGGAAACGACCTCTTTTCTCTCCGCTTGCTTTCTCACGCGAGAGCTGGAGGGCATTCATACGGGCGATTCGAAGGGCATTCAGGAACATGAGGGCTAGGAAAATCAAACCGAAGACAACAAGTACTGCAATGACAACATTCATTTGGAAGGTAGCGACCAGCTCAACCTTCAATTTCATCAGTTTGAGCAAGAAAGCGAAAATTAACTTGTCAAACAAGGCTCCAATACCGATACCCGCTCCAACAGTTAGAATCCCAAATACCACTAACTCCTTAAAGGTCATACTGATTAGATGACGCTTCTCCAAGCCCAACATGCCATAAATTCCTAGTTCCTTAGAACGATTTTTCATGACAAAACTATTGGCATAGAGGACGATAATGGCTGACGCAAGGGTGACGACAAACATACCAAATCCAAGTGTAGCCTGAATCGTTGTCCCTCCACGAATTTCCGCAATCTTGGGATTGAAGGTTAGGGAATAAAAGAGATAGGTGACGGTGACTGCCAAGAGAACAGCCAGCGCAAAAGGATAGTAGAGTTTGCGGTTTTTAATCAAGTTCGATACCGCTAACTTATTGGTTAATCGAAACATACTAATTCACCTCGCTTGCCATGACAGTCAAGGTATCAGAGATTTCTTGGAACATCTGACGCTCTGTCTTCTCTCCACGGTAGATTTGATTGTAAAGAATGCCGTCTTTGATAAAGAGTACACGTTTAGCTCTGCTAGCTGCTGCTGTTGAGTGGGTTACCATGAGAATGGTTTGGCCGCGCTCATTGATTTCATCAAAGACATCAAGTAAGGCTGCAGATGACTTAGAATCAAGGGCTCCTGTTGGCTCGTCCGCAAGGAGAATTTCAGGTTCTGTGATGATGGCACGGGCTACTGCCACACGCTGTTTCTGACCACCAGAAATCTCGTAAGGGTATTTCTCTTGTAATTGGTTTATGCCTAGATTCTCAGCTGTCACCACCAATTTCTTCATCATCTCCGTAATAGGCCTTCTTGACAAGACAAGTGGAAGCAAGATATTGTCTTTTACAGACAAAGTATCTAGCAAGTTAAAGTCTTGGAAGACAAAGCCCAGCTTTTCACGACGGAAGCTAGAAGCCTGTGAATTTTTAATGGTTGCAGTGTCTGTTCCATTCAGGTAAACTTGACCACGAGTTGGTTTATCCAGCATAGCTAGGATATTGAGAAGAGTTGATTTACCAGAACCAGACTCACCCATGATAGCAACGTAGTCACCCTTTTCGACGGTAAAGTGAATATCCTTGAGGGCTTCTACTTGGTTGCCCTGAAAACGAGTTTTATAAATTTTTTGAACGTGTTTTACATCTAAAAGTGTCATGAGAATCTCCTTTCTTAATATCCCATCAAATGAAATGTTGCTTGCATCATAGCGCATCCTAGCTGAACACGCTCGATATCTTTGTGACTTGGTTTTCTTGTTTTCTTATGTAAGATTTGTTTCATGATGTTACTCCTTTGTTCTTTATGAGTCTAGTTTACATCAAAAAAATGCTGCTTGCCATAACCTAACCTTACAAAAGAGACTTTAATCTTACATTTTTGTAAGATTAGGGGGAATGTAGCCATTTCATTAAAAATATTTTACCATAAAAAGAAAGCAAGAAGAAAACCCTTGCAGATACAAGGGTTCAAAAATTTTAAAATAGATTAGTCGAATTCATAGACTAACAGTAAAATAACTGTTCCTACCTCACCAAAACCAGCCTTCATTGTCGTCAATGGCTTGGGCTTCTTTGCGTTTACGTGGGCCTGTTCCGTACATTTCTGCTTCGATTTCTTCCTTGGTAGGCATGATAGAAGCTAGGATGATATAGATAATCACGCCAAGTCCAAAGTTGGCAACTGTAAAAATGGCAAACAAGAAACGAACAAGGGTAACATCAAAGTTCCACTTGTCTGACAAACCTGCCAAAACTCCTGAAATCATGCGATTTCGTCTCATTTTATAAAATTTACTGTTCATGATTTTTCCTCTTTCTGCTAGGTTAGACATAGTATATCACGGGTAGGCTCGGCTTTCATCAGTCCTCAGGCTGATTTATCAGAAGCAATTTACCTCGACAAAGTCCACAGCGATAGCGTTTGGTATCAATCCTTCTCTTGCGCTGATAAGTTTGCTGGCAGAATTGACATCGATAAAGCTTGATTGGCTTGGAGTTGCTATTTGGCAAGGTTGGTACAAAGCGTAATCCATCCACTGCTTTCAAAAGTTCCTTAAAATCCCGATCCTTGTGTTGATAGCCCTTCCCTTGAAAATAGAGGTGATAATGACAGAGTTCATGTCGGACAATTTTCCTAAAAACATCCAGACCCAGTTCCTGATAAACCTTGGGATTAAAATCCAAATGCCCATCTTTTGGAAAAAATCGCCCACCTGTCGAACGTAGACGCCTATTCCACTGGACATGATGGATAAAATGTCTGCCGAAGTCTTCTAGTGAAACCTGCTTAACGTAATCAGTCAGTTTCATTTGGAGCGAGGAGCGACAGATTGACTTTTTCACGTTCAGTATCAATTTTCTTGACCCAAACGGTCACCAAATCTCCAACTGACACCACTTGGCTTGGGTGTTTGATAAATTTGCGACTCATATGGGAAATATGAATCAGGCCGTCCTCGTGAATCCCGATATCAACGAAGGCACCGAAATCAACGACATTACGCACCACACCTTCTAGCTTCTGACCTACCACTAGGTCTTTGATATCTAGGACATCTTGGCGAAGCACAGGTGCATCAAAGGAATCACGGAAATCTCGACCTGGTTTGAGAAGATCTGCAATGATATCTTTAAGAGTTTCTGGACCAAGGTCTAGGTCTTGCGCCATTTCCTTGACTGAAAGGGACTTGAGTTTGCTTTGGGCTTCTTCGTTTAGGTCTTTAATATCTAAACGTTTGAAGAGCTCCTTAACAGCAGCGTAGTTTTCTGGGTGAACCCCTGTATTATCAAGGATATTGCTACTTTCAGGGATACGAAGGAAACCAGCGGCCTGTTCAAAAGCTTTAGCACCCAGACGAGGAACTTTCTTGATTTGGGCGCGTGAAGTGATTTTTCCTTCCTCCTCACGGTATTTGACAATATTTTCAGAAATGGTTTTATTGAGTCCAGCGACATGGGAGAGAAGAGCTGGGCTGGCTGTATTGACATTGACACCGACTTGGTTTACCACTGTATCGACAACAAAGTCCAGACTCTCAGATAGTTTCTTCTGACTGACATCGTGTTGATATTGACCGACACCAATTGACTTAGGATCGATTTTGACCAACTCTGCAAGAGGATCTTGCAAACGACGTGCGATAGAAATAGCAGAGCGTTTTTCAACGGTTAGGTCTGGAAATTCCTGACGAGCAAGTTCGCTGGCAGAATAGACCGAAGCACCACTTTCATTGACGATAACATAGCTGACTTCAGGGAAATCTTTAAGAACTTCCGCCACAAAGGCTTCACTTTCACGACTAGCAGTACCATTTCCGATGGCAATGATTTCCACGCCGTACTGACCAATCAAGTCTGCCAGATCTTTCTTAGCTTCTTCGATTTGACGAGCTGATGCTGGTTTAACAGGATAAATAACCTGAGTTGTCAGCATTTTTCCTGTTGCATCCACGACAGCTAGCTTGGCACCTGTACGAAAGGCAGGGTCAAATCCTAGAACCACGCGCCCTTTCAGCGGAGCAACCAAGAGGAGATTGCGCAGGTTGTCAGAAAAGAGTTGGATAGCTCCTTCTTCTGCTTTTTCAGTCAATTCTGTCCGAATACGGCGCTCGATAGCAGGCAAGACCTTTTTCTTAACAGATTGCTGAACGACTTCATCAATATAGGTATTTTTTACCTTAAAACGAGCAACAAAGAAGGTAAGAATACGGTCCGTCGCATGTTCAAAACCGACCTTCAAGACACCTAGCTTCTCCCCACGATTGAGGGCCAAGGTACGATAACCCTGCATATTTCCAACTGTCTCTGAAAAATCATAATAAATCTGAAAAACCTGCTTTTCATCGAGACTTTCATCCTTGACTTGAGAAGTGAGTTTAGAGTGTCTCAGCACTTCCTGATAAGTCATAGCACGTAAATTGACATCCTCCGATAAGGCTTCGACCAAGATATCAACTGCACCAGCTAAGGCTTCCTTGCCAGTCGCAAATCCTTCACAGACGAACTTTTCAGCTTCCTTCTCTAAGTCAGTTACATTCTGCAACATCAAGCGAGCAAGAGGAAAGAGTCCAGCTTCACGGGCAATGGTTGCCTTAGTCCGACGTTTTTCTTTAAAAGGTAGATAGAGTTCTTCTACGTCTGCTAATTTTTCGGCAGCTAAGATAGCTTCTTCCAATTCCTTGGTCAGCTTGCCTTGTTCTTGAATCTTAGCTAAGACAGCTTCCTTACGGTCGTTGAGGTTGGTCAGACTTTTATCCAAGTCAATAATAGCCTTAATCGCCACCTCATCCAGACTACCAGTCATGTCCTTGCGATAACGCGCGATAAAGGGAATAGTTGCCCCTTCGGCAGTCAAACTTAGAACAGTATCAATTTGCTTTAACGTCACTCCTAAATCCTGGGAGATTTTTTCATATTTTTTATCCATGAATCTATTATACCACAAGCTAAACGTTTCAAATTAGCTCTTACAGTATTTAAAAACAATATGTGGGGAATAGATTTATATTCTATAGTACAATAACTTGTACTTAGAGAGTATTGCCACCTTTTTTAACCAATCCCTGACATCAAAAATATTTAATGGATCAGATATAATAACCAGTTCTGGGAGATGTTCCTGACCTGGAATAACACATTGACTTTTTAAACTTTTATAATTAATTCCTTTCGTTTCACTCAAGGCACAACACAGAATGAAAAAGTGTTGTGCTCTTTATTTTGTTTTATAATAATAGTAAGAAAGCCTATCACTACTACAAATCACGGGGAGGTGAATAAGTGAGTGGTATAGTCACTACTTCGTATTTTTATAGGTGTCATTTTTTCCATCAAGCACAACTGACTGTGACTAGGAGCACGTAAACTTATAGTTGAATAAGCGACTCGTTTGTGAAAGGAAAGGATAGCCAAGGGATCGGCAGACTCAAATTTGGTGAAGGGAGAGCCCTCGTGTTAAAAATTATTTATCCTAATTGTTGTGGTGAAGAATAGCATTTAGATGTCTGTTTCTAATCGTCCAAAATGCGTGATTTTTGAAAAATAAAAAACCGCAAGTCTGAGCCTGCTGTGGGGATAATCTTTTTTGAAATTTTTAAACAAAAAAGGAGCATTTAAGCTCCCTCCTTTGAAATAACGGACACTTGGCTGGTCGGTGTACCCAGCATCTCAGATACCTTTTTCAAGGTGCGGCAGGAACCTTTCTGCCCTCAAATGTCTTTCGTTAATATTATTCTAGCACTATCTACTTTTTTTGTCAAGTTTTCTCAATCTACCAGACTTAATACGACTTTGTAACTTGTAATCTTGTAAACGATACATGGTCGGAACATAAAAGGAATCTCCACTTTTATGTAACTTGATGGCAACAAGAACATTATCATCAAATCTTTTAACATATTCAAAACTAGCATCTTTCTCTCGTGGATTGATGCCGACGAAATCTGGATTACTTAGTATAAGTTCCAGATCTTCGATATGATGAATCACATCATTATGATGCCGTTTCAACATATGACTTCTTAAACCTTCTTTGTTAACTTTGATATCACTATCTTCAAGAACAATATTAAAAATTTCTTTTACTTCGTCAGTAACCTGACCGATCTTTTTATGTTCCATCATTTCCTCCGTTATTCCACAATTATTATATCACAATCATAGTGTATATTAGGCTATATCACACTCTATTATTCGTTAGATACTCAATTTTAACTTTTCCCTTTTCCTCAAAATAATAGTATAATAGAGGTAGAATTTAGAATCGAGGTGCACCTATGGCTGTAAAATTTACAAAAACTGATGACTTGGACAAGATGTTTGAAGAGTTTGCTAAACTCCCTGATTTGAAACAAGTCACTTTCCCTGATGACAAAGAGAAAAAATCCAAAGCAGAAAAGAAAAACTAGATGACTGCTTTCCAACAACTCCCATCTACTGTGCTTCAGACTGGGGCTATTTTTCTCTCTATCATCATTGAAGCCCTACCCTTCGTTCTGATAGGAAGTATTGTTTCAGGACTGATTGAGGTTTATATCACACCTGAAAAGGTGTATCATTTTCTCCCTCGAAATCGTTGGGGGAGAATCTTTTTTGGTACCTTCGTCGGGATTCTTTTTCCCTCCTGTGAATGTGGAATCGTCCCCATTATCAATCGTTTTCTGGAAAAAAAGGTCCCCAGTTACACGGCTGTTCCCTTTCTTGTGACAGCACCTGTTATCAATCCCATTGTTCTCTTTGCGACCTATTCTGCCTTTGGGAACTCCTTCCATGTCGCTCTGTTACGAGCTCTAGGTTCCATTGTAGTGGCTGTAATACTTGGGATTTTTCTAGGATTCTTCTGGCAAGAACCGATTCAGAAAGAAAATCGTTTGGCTTGTCATGAGCACCATTTTTCTCATTTGAGTCCTGCAAAAAAAATTTTTCAGGTCTTTGTGCAAGCCATTGATGAATTTTTTGATACGGGACGTTATTTGGTATTCGGCTGTCTCTTTGCCTCTGTTATACAGGTCTATGTTCCGACACGGATTCTGACCTCTATCAGTGCGACCCCTCTTTTTGCCATCCTGCTCTTGATGCTTTTGGCCTTTCTTCTTTCTCTCTGCAGTGAGGCGGATGCCTTTATCGGTGCTTCTCTTCTCTCGAGTTTTGGTTTGGCACCAGTTCTGGCCTTTCTGGTGATTGGTCCAATGCTGGATATCAAAAATATTCTCATGATGAAAAATTACTTGAAAGCACGATTTATCAGTCACTTCATTATGATTGTGACACTCGTTATCTTAGTATATTCTCTCTTGATTGGAGTCATCCTATGATTCGATTTTTAGTTTTAGCTGGCTATTTTGAATTGACCATTTATCTCCATCTGTCGGGCAAATTAAACCAGTACATCAACATGCACTATTCCTATCTGGCCTATATTTCCATGGTACTTTCCTTTATTTTGGCAATTGTTCAATTGTATATCTGGATGAAGCAAGTCAAAACCCACAGTCATCTGAACAGCCGATTGGCCAAGGTTACTAGTGTTGCTCTTCTTGCCATTCCAATTGTCGTCGGCTTAACTTTCCCAACTGTTAGCTTGGATTCTCAGACCGTTTCAGCAAAAGGCTATCACTTCCCCCTATCGGAAGGCACGGATCAAGCCATTCAGACGAGTGAAGGGACGACAAGCCAATATTTGAAACCAGATACCAGTTCTTATTTTTCAAAATCAGCCTATGAAAAGGAGATGCGAACGGCGGCGGATAAATACTTGTCCCAAGATAGTATTCAGATCACTAATGAAAACTATATGGAAGTCATGGAGGCTATCTACGACTATCCAGATGAGTTTGAGGGTAAGACAGTCCAGTTCACAGGCTTTATCTATAATGACCCTAGTCATGCCAATAGCCAATTTCTGTTCCGCTTCGGCATTATCCATTGTATCGCGGATTCTGGTGTCTATGGATTGCTAACCAAGGGAAATACCCGTCAGTATGAGAATAACACTTGGATAACAGCCAAAGGAAAACTGGTCAATCACTACCATAAAGAACTCAAACAAAACCTCCCAACCTTGGAAATCGACAGCTTTACCAAAGTCGATAAACCAGAGAATCCCTATGTGTATCGCGTGTTTTAAAAAGCAAACTAAATCCATTAAAAACAAAACGAACAAGTTCTCTTCTGAATGACAGAAAAAGAACCTGTTCGTTTTTTATTAAATAGTCTATAGTAAGATGTCATTTTTGATGTTTTATAACTTTCTTATGTTGTATAAAAATCTATTGACAAATCGCTATCAGATTCGTATTTTTTCCAAGCTAAACTGAAGCCATAATAATCTTCAAATTCAGGGTGCCAGTCATAATAAAGTGGAATACAACTATATTTTCTTGCAACAACTTCGTCTTCAAATTCTGGAGACTCCCCAGCAGTAATACCAAATTGAAGACCATTTAGTTCCCAGCTATTGCCCCAAACATTTTCATCCGAGAGAACATCGATCCATCTCGAGGCATCAATATCAAAATCAGCACACAACTCCAGTTCATAGAATCTTCTACAGTTAATCTCTGAAGGCTTTATATAAAGGGCCCTGTCTACTTGGTACTTTTTATCGCTGACTTGAATTTGTGTAATTTTCATTGGAATAGGAACTCCATTTAATTCTAACCAGAAATAGCCTAAGGGAGTTTTGATAACGTAATATGTTTGCTGAGGCGCTGGTTTAGAGTTTTTAGAGCAAGCATCAAAAATTCTTCCAAGATTAATTAAATTTCTACAAACGTTTTTCGAAGTGATTGGATCGAAATATGAATACCTACGGATGACACGTTTTAACTTTTGAACAGGAAAAGTGATATCCTTGGGTAGGGCATGGTACTTCTGCACAACTAAAGCAGTTTTTTCAGTATTTTCCTTCCCTACTGGGACAATGACAGCATGCCCAATATGGATATTTGGGTCATCGCAGATATAAGTATAGCCATTTCCTCCCTCTTGAAACTCAACAACAACGATATTTAACTCTTGATCAGGAGCGAAAAGTGGTTCTGCTTTTGCACTTGTCTGGCGCTCATAAAAAGTGAAACAACCTGTATTAACCTCTTCGCCAAAGACCATAAAACTACCACAATTGGGACATTTCCACATATAAAAGGAAGCCTCTGAAATGTCTTCATAAGAAATTCTATCATGTTCATCAGTATTGTTAAAAATTTCTTCAAACAACTCATCCGAATAAACCGAATAAGCATTTGGATCAGGGGCTTTGTGGTCGTTCATTGCTTGACCACATCTACAAGTCCATTTTCCCATAATTAACCTCAGTCACGACTTAATTCTTCAAGGAAAAATTGATTGAGAGCTTTCCAGTCTTTCTTTTCCTCTGTAACACTTTGGACGTAGTCATCCAGCTCTTGGATATTTTTGATGATGAAGTCCTGAATTGGCTCTATCGGCTCAATTTCCATTCCTTCAGGTCCCTTTACCTTTATATCAAGCAAGCTAGACACATGGTCTTTCATTTCATCAGGGAGCAATTCTTTGACCAAATCATCAAACAAAATCGGTGGAACAGAATGATATTTTTCAATCCAACGACAAGCTAAAATAGGACGAAGTGCATAGAAATACTTTTTAGGTTTGACCTTATCTCCTGAAAGATACTTATTCATTTGAGTTCTAGCAGTATTCAAGTAATGGTGGAGCATCTTTTTCTCAGAAAAATACTGACTAACAAGCGGACGGATACGGTCAATAAAGCCTTCGTCTTGCTGGTAAACGATTGGCGACTGTAACCACTCAAAGAGGGTTGGATTTGACTTATAAAGCAACTTTAAAGTCTTGTCTAAATCCCAGCCACTCATATCCCAAGTATCGTCAATTGGTAGCTCGATAACATCGCGCTGTTCATTCAAACGGAGATAAAAATCTTGCTTATGTTTGTAGATAAATCGTACATCAAAGTCACTATCGGGAGACTCAAAGCCCCAAGCACGACTACCAGACTCAATAGCCCACAAAATTGTGACATCGAAATCACGCTCAATTTCTGCTAATTTTTCGGGTACCAGAACATTCATTTCTTCTTGCGTTTGCATAATAAAGCCTCGTCTATAATTTGAACATAAACAGTTACTAAAATAGGAAACTAGGAGGACTGAAAGTGCTTTGTATCAAACTAACAAAATAACTAATCCATCTAGTAGGTTTTTCAGACGTTTTCTATACCTGAGACCTTTAAATGACAGAATCTCCATCCTTCCAATTCCGAGCAATTTCTTCATCTTTCTGGAGTTGGTCTACCAGTTCTTCAACAGAGTCAAATTTGACCATTTCACGGACACGGTCTAGCCAGTAGACAATAACTGTTTCACCGTAAATGTCATCTGAAAAATCAAAAATATTGACCTCAAAACGTGGCTCTTCTCCATCGAAAGTAACATTTTTCCCGACACTCGCCATTCCACGATATCTTTTACGCTGCACTTCAATATCAACTACGTAGACACCATCTGCTGGCATATAAGTTCGATCTCTTAAAACTAAGTTTGCTGTTGGGTAACCAATAGTCCGTCCACGAGCATTTCCGTGAACAACCATTCCACGTGACGGTAGAGGAGTGCCAAGTAAATGACCAGCTTCCCTGACATCTCCATCAAGAATAGCTTGACGAATACGAGTAGAACTAATTTTCCCCTTTTCATCCTCAACGGGAGGAACAATGATAATTTCTCCATCAAAATAGTCCTTCAAATCATCCGCAGTTTTCTTATCAGAACCAAAGGTGTAATCAAATCCTGCTACGATAATCGCTGGTTTTAATGCTCTAACATAGGTATCAAAGAACTCTTGCCCCGTTAAACTAGCAAATTTACTACTAAAGTCAAGTAAGAAAAGAGCCTCTACTCCATGCCATTTCATCTTATGTTCCCGTTCTTCATGGCTGACAATATGAAGCATTAATTCTGGCTTGTAAGGCTGTAATGCGAGCTTAGGCGACTCTGTAAAGGTCATCACGACAACTGGTAGATAATCTTTCATAGAAGCCTTGCTAGCTACTTCAAAAAGCTTCTGATGCCCCTTATGAATACCGTCAAAATAGCCTAATACAAGAACTGTTTTATCAGGTACTGCGATGTCTTTTTCATTTTTTATAGGTACTGTTGTAATCATGAAACTATTATATCATAGAGAAAGCCTTTTCGCTAAAAGGAAAGCCCAAATGTCGTTTTTTGCCCCTGAACTGACCTTAAAAAATCATTCAAGATGTTAGTTTTAAAAAATAGCATCCCCTAAGAGATGCTATCGTTTGGTAACTAGTCTACTGTTTCTTCCAAATCTTTTAACTTCACCGAAACAATTTTTGAGACACCTGATTCTTGCATGGTCACTCCATAGATAGAATCAGCTGCTGCCATGGTTCCTTTACGGTGGGTTACGACGATGAACTGGCTATCCTTGTCAAATCGATTGAGATAATCCCCGAAACGTTTAACATTGGCTTCGTCAAGCGCAGCCTCTACCTCATCCAAGATAACAAATGGAATAGTCTTGACACGAATAATGGAGAAAAGCAAAGCAAGAGCTGATAAGGCTTTTTCACCACCACTCATGAGGTTAAGCGACTGGATTTTCTTACCTGGAGGTTGAACAGAAATCTCAACCCCAGCTGTCAGCAGGTCTCCATCAGTCAAAATCAAATCTGCCTGACCTCCGCCAAACATTTGCTTGAAGGTCACTTTAAAGGACTCACGAATAGCTTCAAAAGTTGATTTAAAGCGTTCCTTGACCTCATCATTCATCTCTGTAATGGTCTCAAGGAGCAGGTTTTTCGCTGACAAAATGTCATCTCGCTGGCTATTGAGGAAATCCAGACGACTGTGAACTTCTTCGTACTGTTCAATAGCATTCAAATTGACAGGACCCAGTGAGCGAATAGCCTTCTCTAAATCATGCACCTCTTGCTCCGCCAGATTGAGGTTTTCCAATTCATGTGCCTTTTCTAGTGCTTCAGTATAGCTAATCTGATACTGGTCTGTTAATTGACTTTGTAGATGGCGTAAGCGCTCGCTGACCTTTTCTTTCTTAGCTTCAGCACGTGTTTGCTTGCGAATCCACTCTTCATTCTGCTGGCGAGCCTGATCCAAATGACTAGCAATATCATCCAGTTGACCTTCAATATCATCCAACTCAAACTGCTTGCGAATCAAAACTTGTTGGAGATTTGTTTTCTGCATTTTGGCTTCTTCAGCCTGTTGACTGAGCAATTCTGTATCAACTTTCTCAAGATTGTCAACCTTTTCTTGAAGAAGGCGCTGGATTTCCTCTTGTTCGATATCTAAATTGTCCAATTCTTTTCCTAAACGCTCAATATCAGCTACTTCATAACGTTTTTGCCCTTGTAGTTCTGTCTTAAGCAAGCGAGCTTGCGCTACCTGTTCTTGCAAGTTCTGATAACGTTCTTGGATGGCATTTTTGTTAGACTTAATCTCTTCAATCTCAGCTTCCAGATTTTGCTTGTCACTGGCAATAGTAGCAAGGCGTGCTTGGCATTTTTCCTTATCTGCTTGCCAATCTCCGTCAGAAAGACGATCTAATTCCTCTTCTTGGAGTTTCCAAAGAGTTTCTAGCTCTTCAACTTGCTGACTGGTCTGCTGATAAGCGAGGGATAAGCCCTGCTCCTGAATACGAGCCTGCTCTCCTTGAGATTTGATGGCTTCTAATCTTTCTGTCAATCTAGCCATCTCATCTTGCAAGGTCTTCAAACTCAACTCTTCTGAATGCAAGCTTGCTTCTTCTTCAGCAATTTCTTTTTGTAATTGCTCCAGTTCTGGCTTGATGAAGATACTATTATTCTGGCGATTGGCACCACCTGCATAAGAACCACCTGTGCGCAACTCTGTACCGTCCAAAGTCACCATACGAACCTGGTAACGTACTTGACGAGCTGCTACACGCGCGTGTTCTACGGTATCAAAAATAGCTGTTGTAGCTAGCAAGTTCTTGAAAATAGCTTCCAGTCTAGTATCGAATGTCACCAACTCATCTGCCATCCCAAGGAAGCCTGGACTTGCTGCGATAGCATCTTGATTCTGACTAGAAATCGTACGAGCCTTGATAGTCGTTAAAGGAAGGAAGGTCGCACGACCGGCTCTGTTTCGTTTGAGGAAATCAATGGCCTTAGTCGCCGCGCTCTCATCTTCTACAATGATGTGCTGACTGCTTGCTCCAAGCGCAATCTCTAGAGCAGTTTGATAATGCACATCAAAGGTCAGGTGCTCACTAACAGCCCCAATTATTCCACCAAGACGGGCCTTTTCTTGGAGAACACTCTTAACACCTGCATAAAAGTTACTATGATTCCTCAGGATATTTTCCAAACTTTTAGCTCTGGCCTGCTTGTTTTTAAGACTGTCCAGACGGTCAAATAGTTGACTTTGTTGAGTTTGATAGGAAGCTTTCTGCTCCTCTTGCTCCTTGTCAATAGCTTGATAGTCGGCCAATAATTTCTGAACCTGCTCCTTAGCAGTTTCAAGCTCGTCTTTTTGCTGACTAGCCTTCTCTTTAGCTGTAGCCAGTTGTTCTTTGAATTTTTGTAGTTGATCTGCTTGTTTTTGAGAAAGCTGACGACTATTTTCCAACTCGTTTTCGATACGGGTCAGCTGGTTTGAGACATCTGCTTCTTCTTGTAAAAGAGCTACAAAGCGTTCGCGTAAGAGCTCAATCATTTGATCAGGATCATCTGAAAAAGCCAGCAATTCAGCCTCTAAACGATTGAGTTTTTGATTATTTTGGACTAGATTTTCTTCTAAGAGAGCTAAAGAGCTTTCTTTTTCAGCCTTTTCCTGACTTAGAGTCTTTCTCTTATCCTCCAAAGTAGCCAAACGGACTTGTGCTTCCTGTTGATTCAGGGCTACTTGCTCAGATTCTAATTTCGATAAGGCTAATTTTCTCTCTAAATCACTAATCAGACTGGTCAAATCCATCAAACTGCCTTGGTCTTTGGCCATTTCAGCCTGTAAATCTTGGCGTTGCTTTTTAAGAGTATGATTTTCTTCCTCTAATTTTTCACGCTTTTGGTAATAACTAGTCAATAGTTCCTGAACCTGTGCCAACTCTTCTTCTGTCAAATCTAGTTCAGCCTTATTTTCCTTGATTTGAGCAGCTAAAACATCCAAGTAAATAGCTTTACGTTGGCCTTCCAAATCTAGAAACTTACGAGCATTTTCAGCTTGCTTCTCAAGAGGCTTGATTTGATTGTCCAACTCATAGATAATGTCTTCTAGACGATCCAGATTATCCTGGGTTTGCTGCAGTTTACTCTCAGTTTCTTTTCTGCGAGTCTTGTATTTTAAAACTCCTGCAGCTTCTTCGAAAATAGCACGACGTTCCTCAGGTTTGGAGTTGAAAATCTCCTCAACCTTGCCTTGGGAAATGATAGAAAAGGAATCTCGTCCCAAACCTGTATCCAAGAAAAGGTCATGGATATCACGGAGACGGACTTTCTTGCCATCAATCTTGTATTCGCTATCTCCACTACGATAGATATGCCGTTCTACCCTGATTTCTTGACCTGCATCCTTTATAAATCCATCATGATTATCCAGAGTCACAACTACAGAAGCATAATTGAGCGGTTTGCGACTCTCTGTTCCGGCAAAGATGACATCTGGCATCTTACCACCACGGAGACTCTTAACACTTGACTCCCCCAAGGCCCAACGCAGACTTTCTGTAATATTCGACTTTCCAGATCCATTGGGTCCAACGACTGCCGTCACACCTTGGTCAAAGACGACCTTAGTCTTGTCAGCAAAAGACTTGAATCCCTGAATTTCGATTTCCTTTAAATACATGAATCCAGCCCTTTCTCAACGGCATTTTTGGCAGCTTCTTGCTCTGCTAATTTCTTAGAACGACCTTGACCTTGACCAATGCTCTTACCTTCAACAAGAACTTCTACTTCAAAAACCTTATCGTGGGCAGGACCCGTTTCAGAAATTACCTGATAACGAATAGCCACATCCCCATTGACCTGAAGCAACTCTTGGAGATGGGTTTTGTAGTCTGTAATCATCTCAAATTCGCCTGCTTCAACCTTAGGAATCATGACTTGATAGATAAATTCCTTGACTTTGGCCACATCCTTGTCCAAAAGGAGGGCACCAAGAAAGGCCTCAAAGGCATCACCAAGAATGGTATCACGATTGCGACCACCAGATTTTTCTTCCCCCTTACCCAGCTTGATAAACTGATCAAACTGACAATCACGCGCAAAACCAGCCAAACTCTCCTCACGGACAATCATAGCACGGAGTTTAGATAAGTCACCCTCAGGCTTTTTAGGATATTTTTTATACAGATATTCTGAAATCAATAGCTGTAGAACAGCGTCTCCTAAAAATTCCAAGCGTTCATTGTGTGAAATTTTTAAGAGGCGGTGCTCATTGGCATAACTCGTATGAGTAAAGGCAGTCTCCAGTAAATTTTTGTCTGCAAATTCGATTGCAAAATGGTTCTTTAGTACAGTTTGTAATTCTTTCATACCAACCTCTTTCTAACTGATAACAGTCCTTTTTATTATATCAAAAAAAGCCCCCTGAGTCACTTTAAAACGGGACTGGAGAGCATTTGGGAATTCTTTAAAAAGAGATTTTCAGTTTTAAGGGCCAATTTAGGGCTGTGTAAAGAAAAAAGCCCTATTAAAGGCTTTTTAGGATGTTTACATCCACCCTGAGGGAATCGAACCCCCATCTCAAGAACCGGAATCTTACGTGATATCCATTACACTAAGGGTGGAAACTTGTTTTATTATAACAGAAATTTGCTCTAATAACAAGTTTTTTTCTAGTGAGATAGCCCGTCTTAGTGGGAAGCATCCCCATTCCAGATGGAGTTTTTCACGATAACATAATCAACGTGTTTAAGGTCAGCAACCTGACGTCCACCTGCATAAGAAATAGCACTTTGAAGGTCTTGTTCCATCTCAGTTAAAGTGTCTTGCAGATGACCTTTAGCAGGAAGCAAGATACGTTTGCCTTCCACATTTTTGTAAGCACCTTTTTGATATTGTGAGGCTGAACCATAATATTCTTTGAACTGTTCACCATCGACTTCAATCGTTTTCCCTGGACTTTCAATATGTCCTGCAAAGAGGGAACCAATCATGACCATGCTAGCACCGAAGCGGATAGACTTGGCAATATCACCGTGAGTACGAATTCCTCCATCAGCAATAATCGGTTTACGTGCAGCCTTGGCACACCAACGAAGGGCAGCCAATTGCCAACCACCTGTACCAAAACCTGTCTTGACCTTGGTGATACAAACCTTACCTGGACCGATTCCGACCTTAGTAGCATCCGCACCAGCATTTTCCAATTCACGCACAGCTTCTGGTGTTCCCACATTTCCTGCAATGACAAAGGTATCTGGCAATTCTTTCTTGATGTGTTGAATCATAGAAATCACGCTATCCGCATGACCGTGGGCAATGTCAATCGTGATGTACTCAGGAGCATCAGATTTGAGCTGGCTAACGAAATCATACTCATAATCCTTAACACCGACAGAGATAGAAGCAATAAGCCCTTGCTCATGCATGCGCTTAATAAAAGGAATACGTCCTGCCTCATCAAAACGGTGCATAATGTAGAAGTAACCACCTTTAGCCAGTTGCTCTGCTACATTTTCATCCAAAATCGTTTGCATATTAGCTGGCACAACAGGTAGTTTAAAGGTGTGATTTCCTAAAGTGACACTTGTATCCGCTTCTGCACGGCTTTTAATGACACATTTATTTGGAATCAATTGAATATCTTCGTAATCAAAAATTGGAAATTCATTTAACATATCGATGTCTCGTTTCTTTTGTAATGACCTACCTATGCTTGCGCATCTCTACGCCTTTTCCGACGTTTCCTTAATTCATTATAAACTAAAGTACAGTTTTTGTCAAATAATTTTATAAATTAAAATATATTGTTCGGATTTTACTTGTTCGAATAATAAAAGAAAGAGGAGAGATTATTTTCTCCCCACTTCGTTAGCAATATTCCTTTTAAATATTTCTTCGGAGTTTTCCAGCATTTCACAAAATTCACTATAAGATGAAGACTTCTGAGGGATTTGGATAGACCATTTCTTCAACAAAGCTCCATAACCTGCTAGCTTTCCTATCTCATTATCAACAACCTTGTCCTTGCTCGGAAAAACAAGACCAGCCTTCTCAGTTTTTAAAATATAAGAATAGGAAATCAGCTGGAATAAGTCCTCACGGTTGATTCCTTTTTCAGTCAATTCCAGTTTTTTATACTTAGCATCTAATACTATTTTAAGCTCTTCTTGATAAAAATCTGGATATACTTTTCTTTCTTGACTAGAAAATACTGAAATTCCGTCCGTCTTATCTTTATTCCGTGGATGGATAAAATCTTTTGGCAACAAAGTATGAACATACTCTTCCCAAAGCCAGGCAACATCAAAAAGAATACCATAAATTTTTTGATCTTGATACCCTAAACCGTGCTTTTCTTGGTTTAGGATCATCAGACAAAGTTCTTGTAATTTTCTGTACTCGTGAAAGTATGCATGACGTAGAGGTTTAGATTGATTTACCCGAATAATCTTAGCACGATCAGCTAGTTTATAAGAGGGCGTTACACGCACGATTTCAGCTACGTTTTCACGACTAGTTGAGAGATTATCTAGTACCCCTTGACCAATGCTTTTCTGGTTCTTAATGTATTCAATAGTGTGACGGACCAACTGCATGAGGGGATTATCATAGGTGAACTCTCTCGTTGTGTAGGCAATATTTCCCGTGAAAGGAAGATTTTTCTTGAGATGGTTTCTTACATCAATCACTCCCTTAACATTACTGTCATTATGAGAAAATCGATGGTATTCCTTATAAAGACCTTTTCGAATAGCAGCTTGTAGATACTTGGGGAAGAGATACATCAAAAGTTGATAAAGCCTCTCTTCAAGAGACAAAGCAACATCTAAACTAGTGAGATTGATATGAAGAACCTTGTGTAAGAGATAATGCAAAAAATGGTCATTACTCTCATCAGAAAAACGAGAGGAAATCGTTAATCTTTCCTGACCACAACCCAGAAAACCAATCACATTTCCTGTCTTGATTTCCTGATTAACTGTTTCAAAGATTTTTTGGTCCTTTTCTAAGTCAGGAGAATTCTTCAAATCATTTGGAAAAATGAAAATACGTTCATCTTGGGATAGACTTTCCAAGGTTCTATCTAAAAGAAGATTGCTTAGTTTAGGATATTCTTCAACAAATTCTTCTTTAACAATCTTGTGTTGATTATCAGTGATCCGCATCATCGTTTTCATCGCCTTCATTGCTATCAGCTACCGCCTGATCTTTTTGCTCATTCTTTGTCAGATCGAATGCTTTTTTCAATGTTTCTAGAGTTTCAGCTTCATCATAAGAACCACGTACATAATCTTCCAAAAGCGGTTGGAGATAATCAGACCAGAGTAATTCATAATCAAATTTTACTTCTTTTAACCTCAGGAAATAACTTGGCCCGATATGATAATGACTGTTTAATTCCTGAACATTTTCAATTGCAGCATTCAAGTTTCTTAGTCTAGTCTTAGCTTCTTCGGCTTTATCACCAAGCACCTCATCAAGCATACCAAGTTGACTTTCAGAAGTAATTTCAACAAAACGGAAACGACGACGCATAGCAAAATCAAAGGTATCCACTGAGCGGTCAATATCATTCATAGTTCCAATGATATAGACATTTTCAGGGATATAAAATTTCTCATCAGTCTCATGTAAATTAGCATACTGGGTAGAAACACTTCCCTTTTCACCACGATAACCAGGATCGATAGAGAAAAAGAGTTCACCAAAAATCTTAGAAATCTCCCCACGATTGATCTCATCGATGATGAAGACAAAATTCTTGTCTGTCTTGATCTCTGTTGGAGAGATATAGTCTTTCAAACCAAATCTTTTCTTTAAAATTTCAAGAACTTTTTTTCCTTGGTTACGATAATAGGGCTGTTTCAGATAGTTTTCATCTTTATAAAGTTCATAAACATAAAATTTTGTTAAGACAGTTCCTTGAGATTTAGTTTCATAATTGATATTAAAATTATTTCGACTATTTACTGTTAGGTAGGAAAATTCTGTCAAATATTCTTTTTCATCTCTACTATTTACATACTCAAGATAAAGATCCCAAGCTTCATCAAAATTATCTTGTCCTCCAGTCTTCTGAGCTTCTTTAGCCTTCTGACAGAACTTCTTGAAAATACCATCCTCTAGCTTAAACTCAATAGCTCCATCCCCATTTGATACCGGTCTCAACCCCTCTACAAAATCCGTATAATCATAAGATGGGTGAAACTGTACAAAGCCGATTTGGTCTTCGTTGCCATCCGTTAATTCTTTAGCAATTTCTTTAGCAAGATAAGTTTTTCCCGTGCCAGGAGCACCACGGAGGATAAGGTTTTTGGATTGTAGTAGAGTTTGACTCAATGGATGATAAACCTTATATTCTGCAGACATTTTTTCTTCTTTCTTTTCTTTATCGTCTAAAAATTGTGTTGAATATTCAAATAAAATGCTTCCCAAAATTGAAGATTCTAGTTCAGAATAGGTTTTAGAAAATAGTTTACAAATCTCATGATTCTGACGATAGGGTCCTCCTTGATTACGTTGAGGAATCAACCTATTCCAACATTCATTCTGACTATTCATATTTACTCCTAAAAAAGAATGGTTTTCAGAATAAATACAAAGTAGTTTTGTCACCACAGCAGAACGACCAATAAATTCATTTGTGGACTTTTTCATATCAAATATAGGATTGTCAAAATCAAGTTTACTACCGATTTCAATAATCTGATACAGATCTCTTTTTAATTTATTAAAACGTTGCTCCAATTCAGATATAGGAATGATTTTATTAGCTTGATTTTTATAGCTTTGGGTATCCTCATTCCAATAAATACCAAATTTTGAAGAGCCTCCTCCTCCAATACCTAAAAATAAAGATTTGTATTTCCCCCTCTCAAGACTATAGCAAAAAGAATTACTTTTAGCACCCTTTCCAATAACATAATCATCAATAGACATGGTTAAAATTCTATCAAGTGGCCACTCTTTAAGAAATTCTTCACGTAATTGTTCATTGTAAATACTATATTTAGATGCATCGTCTCTTAATCTTATTTTATTTTCTTGGTACCAAGCATAAAAATCATCCAAACTAACTTTTCTTTTCAGCATAAATCGTACTCCTTTTATAATAATGTTCGAATAAAAAACTAGATATTTCATATATAGAATATCATACCCTATAAAAAAAGAAAAGAATTTCTAAACAAAAAGCCCAGTGTTAGGAGCTTAAATATCTCATAACACTAGACTTCATTTTTATCTTAGTAATACTCTCCCTGACGGTAGTCCCATGAGTTAAAGGTGTCTGACAGGTGCATCATAATTTTATCAATGTCAAGCCCTTTACGGATTACAACTGGAGCTGGTGAAGTTGAGCGTGCTCCTCCTTGTTCTGGGATGAGTTTGCCGTCCTTATCGACCATAGACACCATCACGCCTTGCTCGTAGCGAGTTTCAATCGTTTTGTCAGGCTGGATAGATGCCACATAGTCGTCTGCTTCGATGACAAGGTCCACTGCCCCTTCGATACGTTCTCCGATACCTTCCACCTTACCGCGGTTTCCTTTACCAGATGGGTTTGCAGATGAAGCGTATACCATCTTGCCTTCTTCCCAAAGTTTGGCAGCTAATTGTTCACCAGCTTTACCAAACTTGATAACGAAACAGCTAGTACCACGCACGTCAGTCATGAGTTCTTCACGACCATCCCCATAAGCTTTGAGTTTTTCAAAAGCTTCTGGTTTCCATGGAAGGATACATCCAAGAAGAATATCTTCATCCCAATGTTTTTGGTAGAAGGCTTCAATTTCTGGGTTGAGTTGTGCTAAAGCGCGGAGCTCATCCATACTACCGCAGAGAACAACTCCTGGTTTGTTACGGTTACGTTCTTTGGCTTCAAACTTGCGTTCAAGTCCTGCCTTGTCACTAGTCATGATGATATAACCAACTTTTGTAGGACAAACGATACATCCGCCCTCCCCTTTTAAAATGTCATAGCCTTCTTGTGAAAGTGTTCCGTTCCATTGAATGTGTTTTGTCATAGTTCTATTTCCTTTTCTAATTTTCTTTTAATCCTGCCAGTAGGCTGGTCGTTGTTTTTCATAAGCAGCAATCAAATCTTCATACTGTAAGGTAATACCGATATCATCCAAACCATTTAATAGCTTGTGTTTCCATTCGCTATCGATTTCGAAAGTGAATTCTCCAACTGATGAGATGATTTTTTGTTGTTCCAAGTCCACAGTTACCTGGTCAGTCGGTTGTAGCTGAGCTAGTTTCTCTCTAACCTCTCTAGGCTGTACAATAGGCAACATGCCATTATTGAGTTCATTATTGTAATGAATGTCACCGAAAGACCCTGCAATCACGACCTTAAAACCATAGTCCGCTAGAGCCCAAGCTGCATGCTCCCTCGAAGAGCCTGCACCAAAGTTATCCCCTGAGATGAGAATACTGGCTTTCCGATATTCAGGTCGGTTAAAGACAAAGTCTGGATCCTCAGTATACTTGTCATCCAAATAACGCCAAGCATACATGAGGTACTTACCAAAGCCTTTTTTATCAATTAACTTGAGAAACTGCTTGGGTAAGATTTGGTCAGTGTCGATGTTATCATTCATGAGAGGAACGGTCGTTCCCGTATAAACTGTAAATTTCTCCATATCCTCTCCTTACTGGGCTTCTGGCATTTGTCGAACATCTACAAAGCGCCCTGCAATAGCTGCTGCTGCTGCCATGGCTGGACTGCAGAGGTGGGTCTTAGCACCAAATCCCTGTCTGTCTTCAAAGTTGCGGTTGCTGGTTGAGGCGCAGTGGACACCATCAGGAACCTTGTCCGGATTCATTCCTAGGCACATAGAACAACCTGGGTCTCTCCACTCAAAGCCAGCATCTAGGAAAACCTTGTCCAAGCCCAACTTCTCAGCAGCTCGTTTGACAGGACGAGAGCCTGGAACCACGATAGCTGTTAGATTAGGGGATATTTTCTTCCCTTTAACAAATCGCGCAGCCAGTTGCAAGTCGCTGAGGCGAGCATTTGTACAAGAGCCGATAAAGATATAACCTAGTTCAATATCTGCTGGCTTTTGACCTGGTTCCAAATCCATATAATTGTAGGCTCGTTCATCATTCATATCCTTAATTTCTGGGAAACTGCTGTCAAAGTCAACCCCCATAGCAGGATTGGTTCCCCAGGTCACCATGGGAGCCAAGTCTGAGACATCCATCTGGATAACCTTATCGTAAACAGCATCATTATCACTGATAATTGTTTTCCAATCCGCCACAGCCTCTTCGAAATTCTCTGGAACACATTCCCGTCCCTTGAGATAGTCATAAGTCGTCTGATCCGGATTCATGATTCCCATCTTGGATCCAAACTCGATGGACATATTGCAGATGGTCATTCGCTCTTCCATGCTCAGTGCATCAATAGCCTGACCTCTATATTCCACCACGTAGCCGACACCGCAGGCGACGCCGTACTTGGCAATCAAGGCTAAAATGAAATCCTTGGAATAAACTCCTTTTTGAGGAACTCCAGTGAATTCTACCAGCATTTTCTTAGGTTTAACCTGCCAGAGGGTCTGGGTAGCGAAGACATGTTCGACCTCACTGGTCCCAATTCCAAAGGCGATAGCTCCGAAAGCTCCATGGGTTGCTGTATGACTGTCTCCACAGACGATGAATTTTCCTGGTTGAGTTCTTCCTGTTTCTGGACCAACCATATGAACAATCCCCTGCTTTTCAGAACCGTGGGCCGCATGTTCAATTCCAAACTCCTCAACATTTTCAGCTAGCTTATCAATTTGTGCCTTGGAAATTACATCTCGAATATCGTAGATATTGACCGTCGGGACATTGTGGTCAAAGGTGCCAAATGTCAAGTCTGGTCGTCTCAATCTGCGACCTGCGTCTCGTAATCCTTGAAAGGCTTGGGGACTGGTCACCTCGTGGATATAGTGCTGGTCCACATACATGAGTTGGGGTTGCCCCTCTTCTCCTGTGATGACATGACGGTCCCATAATTTATCAAAAATTGATTTTCCTGCCATCCATTACCTCCAAATAACATATAAGGCTACTAGTGTGGACACCATCCCGAGAAACCAAACTGTTTTAAAATACCATTTTCGAGTCTTGTGGTGAAAAATGATTCCTGCTAACCAGGCACCAAAACCACCACAAGTAAAGGCTAAAATAAGTAAGATTTTCTCAGGGATGCGCCAAGCTCTTCTCCTTGCCTTGGATTTGTCAATGCCATAAATGATGAAAATCATGACATTCCAAATCAAAAGGACTAGAGTAATTTTTTCGTCTAACTTCATAACCTTGCGATAATAGCTTCCGTCATTTCCTTTGTCGAAGCCTGTCCTCCTATATCTCTCGTTAAAATTCCAGATGCCAAACTTGTTTCAACAGCATGCTCGATACGCTCTGCATCCTCATAACGACCAAAGCTATCTCTCAACATCATGGCAACTGACAAAATCATGGAAATAGGATTGGCAATTCCTTGACCTGCAATATCAGGCGCTGAACCGTGAATGGGCTCATAGAGACTTGGTCCATTTTCAGAATGACTGGCTGATGGCATAACTCCAAGTGTGCCAGATAGGACGCTTGTTTCATCCGAGAGAATATCTCCGAAAAGATTTTCTGTCACGATGACATCAAACTTAGCAGGATTGGTAATCATGATCATGGCAGCTGAGTCCACCAGCTGATGTTCCAAGGTCACATCTGGGAAATCTTGTGCGACCTTCTCAGCTACTTTCCGCCAGAGTTTTGAAGTTGCTAACACATTTTGCTTATCGATGCTGGTAAGGATTTTTCTCCGACTTCTTGCAATATCAAAAGATTTGCGAATAATCCGCTCCACTTCCTCGTAGCTATAGTCGTTGATATCACGCGCTTTTCTTTCTTCAAGAATATGATCCCCAAAGTAAATCCCGCCTGTCAACTCCCGCACAACGACAAAGTCCACCCCAGCAATTCGTTCTGGTTTTAGTGGTGACAAATGCTTGAGACTCTCAAAGATTTTGACAGGGCGAATATTGGCATAGAGATTGAGTTCCTTACGGAGAGCCAGCAAGCCTTGTTCAGGCCGAATCGCTGCTCCATCATACTGAGGACTACCGATAGCCGCTAGGAGAATGGCATCTGCTTCACGACATACCTTGAGAGTTTCACCAGGTAAGGGATGCCCTGCATCATCGATACCTGCACCTCCAAAAGGTCGTCTATCAATCTCATAGTCAAAACCTGTTTTTTCAGCTAGGGCTTCCAGAACCTCTAAACCAGCCTCCATGATTTCTGGGCCAATTCCGTCCCCTGCTAGAGCTACTATTTTCTTTGTCATAGCCTTCTCCTTTACACACTAGGCATATCGCGGTAAGAAACACTGCGTCCCATCTCACCAGCATTCTCTTTTTGAACAAAGGTATTAGCATTGATGTAGGCAATAGCAGATGCTTTCAGTACATCGAAATCAAGCCCTACTGCATTAAAGATGGTTTCTGTATCTCTGTTTTCAACAGTGACCAAAACCCGAGCTTGGGCATCAATTCCATCTGTCACCGCATCGATAGTGTAGGATAGCAAGCGAACAGATTGATTGAAGAACTTATCGATAGCATTGAAGATTGCTTCAACAGAACCTTGCCCTGTCGCATTAAATTCAACCTTCTCACCATCCATATTGGCTAAGCTAACGAGCGCTTCAATGTCATTATCTTCATGAGTTTGAAGTTGCAAATCATCAAAATGGAAGCCTTCTGGATTTTCAACCATGGTTCCTGCTACTAGAGCGCGAATATCTGCATCTGTGATTTCTTGTTTCTTATCAGCCAGTGCCTTGAACTTAGCAAAGAGTGGTTTGATGTCCTCTTCTGTAAAGTCTAGGGCCAATTCTCTTAGTTTCTCGACAAAGGCATGGCGACCAGACAATTTTCCAAGTGGGAGGCTATTACTCTTGACACCGACCAATTCAGGAGTGATGATTTCATAAGTAAGAGGATTTTTAAGGACTCCATCTTGATGAATGCCAGATTCGTGAGAGAAGGCATTGCCACCGACCACAGCCTTGTTTTTAGGAACTGGGATACCTGAGAAGCGGGAAACCATTTCTGACGTATTGATGGTCTCATTTAGGACAATACTGGTTTCTGCTTGATAGTAATCTTGGCGAATATTGAGCGCCACTGCTATTTCTTCCAGAGCAGCATTTCCAGCTCTCTCCCCGATACCATTGATGGTTCCTTCGACTCGTCCTGCACCATTCTTGACAGCAGCAAGGCTGTTAGCCACTGCCATTCCAAGGTCATCATGACAGTGAGGCGAATAGATGATCTGACGATCCGTCTTGACATTCTCAATCAGGTATTTGAAGATGGCTCCGTACTCTTCTGGAGTGGTGAATCCAACCGTATCAGGAATATTGATATAAGACGCCCCTGCATCAACCGCTGTTTGAACAACTTGCAGAAGGAAATCCAACTCTGTTCTGGTCGCATCCTCTGGAGAGAACTCGACAACCTCAAACTTAGAACAGGCATAGGAAACATGCTCCTTAATAGCTTCCAAAATCTCTTCCTTGCTCTTGTTGAGCTTATACTTGCGGTGAATTGGACTGGTAGCGATAAAGACGTGAACCTGTGGATACTTAGCGTCCTTGAGGGCATCGTAACAAGCATCAATATCAGACTTGACAGAGCGTGCTAAACCAGTCACCGCTGTTTTCTTCAAGACCTTGGCAATCTCCTGAACTGCTGTAAATGAATCAGGACTCGCCGCTGGAAAACCAGCTTCAATTGCTGAAATGCCCCATTTCTCCAGCTGTCTTGCAATGGCTATTTTTTCCTTTATTGAAAAATTAACACCAGGTGTCTGTTCTCCATCCCGAAGGCTGGTATCTAGAAATTCAACTGTTCTCATAAGATTTCCTCTTTTCCAAATATGGTTTTAAAAAAACATCTCGCTCAGAAGTCCAAGCGAGATGTTGATTTACTCCCGCTTGGTAAGCCAAACAGGACTAATGCTTTTTGCACTAGCCCGAGTACCTCAACAACAAAGCGAATTGATTAAACTTAGCTGTTTTCATGTTTGACTTTCTCCTTCGTTTGATATCTTGTTTAGTATTTTAGCATAGGCAAAAGTACTTGTCAAGAAAAAATCCAATATTTTCTGAAAATTTCTTCAGTAGAGAATATTTTGCTAATTGAAAGTTCTTGAAAAATCTTGAAATGTTTCATTTTTTAGTGGTTAAGTTCCAACTTTTTTCCATCAATTCCAGTACTTCTTCATCTGATAAAGTATCATCAAGCGCCACACTAATCCAGTAACGTTTATTCATATGAAAAGCTGGATAAATGCCCTTGTGTGAAAGCAAATCAGCTACTTGGTCATGCTTGAGGTTGACTGCTTCCACCTGTCCTTCTCTGCCCTTTTCCAACTTATCCCAAGAAATTTTCATCAAGACGGCATACCACTTTTTATTGCCTTCGTGTCTTAACACTGCTGTATCAGGCGATTTCTCCCACAAATACTCCAACTGATTACCATACTTTTCCTGAACCTGAACAATGATACGCTTAGTCTGAGGACAGATAAAATCCTGTACCTCAAAACAAGCCTTCCTAATCTGGTAAAGAATCTCCAGACAAGCCTCACGAATACTTGCGACAAAACTTCCTCTCATGCTTTCCATATGGACTTGAGGATAGAGATCACCAGTCTCCTGGTCAAAGACTTGAAAACTCACATTATCAGCAGTGATGGACACAGTCATGACAAAGTCACCCTGCAAAATCTGGCAACTATAGATCCAGACTTCCCCATTTTTTACAAAACCATAGGCACGAGCCTTTTCTTGATTAAACTGATAGGATTTAAAAATTTCAAACATAAGTGAAAACTGCTACCAAAAGCTAGCAGTTCCTTTCTATTTTTTAAAAGACAACCTTGGTTCCGTGCAATTGTGTCACGCCCAGTTGGTCAATAAAGATTTGACGGTTGTCAAGGTCAATCCCCCCACCTGGTAGAATTTCAATTTTACCTTTAGCGTGCTCCAAAATTCTGTGATAGTGAGCAAAACGTTTTTCTAAGGAGTCACCAGACACACCAGCACGAGTCAGGATACGAGTGACACCGGCTTGGCTGAGCCAGTCAATAGCTTCCAGTTGATCTTCATCACTTAGTTCATCAAAAGCCATGTGGAAGACAATTTCCATTCCTTTTGATGCAGATATCAACTTCTCCAGATTAGGTTTATCCAACTTCTTATCAGCAGTTAAAGCCCCAAATACAACCCCTTGACTTCCAGCCTGAGCAGTCAACCGAATGTCTTCTAGCATAATAGCAATTTCTAGTTCATTATAGACAAAATCACCACCACGTGGACGAATCATGGTCATGATGGTTGTATCGTAGTTAGCTGCCAATTCAACCGCTGCCTTGGTCACTCCATAGCTTGGTGTTGTTCCTCCCACTGCTAGATTATCACAGAGTTCGATTCGACGAGCTCCAGCCTGCATCGCTTTTTCAAGCAAGGTCACATTTTCAGCACAAAATTCGTAAATCATTTGATTCTCCTTGAAGATTACTTTAAATTTATTATATCATATTGTTGTAAATATGTTTTCAATTTTATCAAGGCAAATAACTACTATTTTAACTATTCTTTGTCTGGAATGACTTTAAATAGGTAATAGGTGATAAAGATGGTCAAAGCTCCCAGACCGATTTTGACTGGTAAAAGAGGTGCAAAATAAATGGAAATTCCCATCAAAATGTAGATAGAAACGATGATTTTTTTCTTACGTTCACGCGCAATAGACTTAGTCTCGCGAAAATCAGCTACATATGCTTGATAGAGCTTGGTATGATAAAGCCAGTCTTCAAAACGCTTGGAACTTCTGGAGAAACAAGCAATAGACAGTAAAAGAAAAGGTGTTGTAGGCAACAAGGGTAAAACTACACCAACAATAGCCAATGCCAGTGATAAAAAACCAATTATCAAATAGATAAGACGCATAACTACTCCTAATTAAAATAATCTTCCTCTAGTTTCGCATACAATGGTGAATTTTGTCAAGTTCTAACCAAAAGGAGCCTGAAATTCACTTTCAGGACTCTCCTCTTATTTAATCTTTTCTTCTTCGTAGTCACCCTTGCTACAAACAACCTGATTGCCACTACCACGGACTTTTTTCTCCATGAGGAAGTTGCCACATTTTGGACAGTCACGACCAACAGGCTTATCCCAAGAGGTAAATTCACATTCTGGATAGCGATTGCAACCATAGAAAAGACGATTGCGTTTGGTTTTACGCTCAATAATTTGTCCCTGATGACAACTTGGACACTCAACACCAATCTCTTTCACGATTGCTTGGGTATGACGGCAATCTGGGAAATTGCTACAAGCGTAGAACTTACCAAAACGACCAAGTTTAATGACCATTGGACTGCCACACACTTCACAATTAAATCCAGCTGGTTCATCCTTGATCTGGATTTTCTCCATTTCTTCTTCAGCCTTGGCGACTTCCTTAGAGAATGGTTTGTAAAAGGCATCAATGACACGTTGCCACTGCTCTTTTCCAATTTCGACGTCATCAAGCTTGCCTTCCATTTCAGCTGTGAAGGTCACGTTTACAATATCCGGGAAATATTCAACGATGAGCTTGTTAACAATTTCTCCCAACTCTGTCGGTTCAAAGCGTTTGGCTGCAAGGCGAACATAATAACGTTTCTGAATGGTTTCAATGGTTGGTGCGTAAGTTGACGGACGGCCAACCCCATTTTCCTCCAAGGTCTTGATCAATGTCGCTTCAGAATAACGAGCAGGCGGTTGAGTGAAATGTTGCTCTGGTTTGCTATTGACCTGCTTAACCACATCTCCAACAGCCATGTCTGGTAACATCTTATTCTTGTCAGAATCATTGTAAATGGCAAGATAACCATCAAACTTAACCTGACTACCATTAGCAGCAAATTGAACCCCATTTTGAGACAATTTAACAGCCATAGTATCAAAGACAGCAGCTGTCATCTGACTCGCTACAAAACGATTCCAAATAAGAGTATAAAGCTTGAGCTGATCCTTGTCCAGATACTTAGCAATACTTTCAGGTGTATTAAAGACACTAGACGGGCGAATAGCCTCATGGGCATCCTGAGCTCCTGATGCATTTTTGACCTTGCTACCATGCTTAGAATACTTGCTACCAAAACGGTCCGTAATGAAGTTTGCTGCCTCATTTTGCGCCACTGGACTGATACGAGTCGAATCGGTACGCATATAGGTGATTAAACCTTGAACACCAGAACCAATATTAATTCCTTCATAAAGCTGTTGCGCAACCATCATGGTCTTTCGAGTACGGAAATTGATTTTATTAGCAGCATCCATCTGCATAGATGAAGTGGTATAGGGTAAAGGAGCATTGCGTTTGCGCTCTTTCTTATCTACCTGATCCACTGAAAAATCTTTGCTAGTCAGACGAGACAAGACTTCCTTGACCTCATCATTACTAGTCAGTTTCAGCTTTTTACTATCCACTCCATAGAAGGAAGCCTGGAATTGCTTGGTTCCCTTTTTAAAGACAGCATCAATTGTCCAATATTCTTCTGGTTGGAAGGCATTAATTTCATTCTCACGGTCAATGATGAGTTTAAGGGCAATGGACTGTACGCGCCCTGCTGATAAGCCCTTCTTGACCTTTTTCCACAAAATAGGCGAAATCGAATAACCTACCAAGCGGTCTAAGACACGACGAGCCTGTTGGGCATCGACCAAGTCCATATCAATCTTGCGAGGTTCTTTAAATGCATTTTTGACTGCATCCTTGGTGATTTCATTGAAGACCACACGGTTGGCATCATTTTCATCCAAGTTGAGAATATGGGCCAAATGCCAAGAAATCGCTTCTCCTTCACGGTCCGGGTCACTCGCCAGAAAGACTTTATTAGCTTTTTTAGCTTCTTTTTTCAAGTCATTGATAAGAGGACCTTTTCCTCGGATATTGATATATTGCGGTTCATAATTATTTTCAATATCGACGGACATACTAGATTTCTTCAAATCACGGATATGGCCGACGCTGGCTAAAACCTTGTAGTTTCTGCCGAGATATTTTTCAATCGTCTTGGCCTTAGCAGGCGACTCCACGATTACTAGATTTTTTTTAACTGTTGATTTTTTCTTTTTTGTTGCCGTAGCCACAGTATCACACCTTTTCAAAGTAATAAACTTTATAAAGTGTAAACCATTTTTTGAACCCTGTCAAGACTTAGCTACTATAATAGAAGAAAAGTTTGTCTAGTAAGCGGACTTTCTTCTTATACTCAATGAAAATCAAAGAGCAAACTAGGAAGCTAGCCGCAGGTTGCTCAAAACACTGTTTTGAGGTTGCAGATGGAAGCTGACGTGGTTTGAAGAGATTTTCGAAGAGTATTAAAATTCAAATTCCGCAAGAACATCCTTCCCACTTGTAACCAATTTTGCCCCTTCTTGAATCAAATGATGGCAACCGTCTGATAGTCCATCTAAAATGCTACCAGGAATAGCAAAGACATCGCGTCCTTCTTCCATTGCTCGCTCACAGGTAATGAGACTACCTGAGCGCATCTTGGCCTCTGCTACAATCACACCACGGCAAAGTCCAGCAATGATGCGATTACGGGCAGGAAAATGAAATTTCAGAGGTTGTTCGCCAGGTCCATATTCACTGAGAACCAGATGGTCATTGCCGATGTAGTTTTGCAAGCGTTTATTGGCTTTAGGATAAAACACATCCAGTCCTGTTCCAATCACTGCAATGGTTTTTCCGCCATTTTGAAGAGCTGCCATATGGGCTGCTGTGTCTATTCCCTTGGCTAATCCACTGACGATAACCAGTTCATTTTCCAATCCTTGAATGACTTTTTCAACTGACTTAGCTCCCTGTTTGCTACAAGCACGACTACCGACAACTGCTACCTTAGGGAATTTCAAGAGATCCAGATTTCCCTTGTAAAATAAAAGTACAGGCGCATCATAAATTTCACTCAAATCCCAAGGGTAACAGTCATCTAAAATAGAGAAAGATGGAAATTTTTGAAACTCCTTCTCCAAATGCGCATCGTCTATCTGAAAATAACGTTCCATAAAAACAGCTGGATTTCGGCAACCTGATATATCTGCAATATCACCCAACAAAAGCTCCTGATCGACATTTTCACCGTATTCTAGGACTTTCAAAATCTGTTGATTGGTCAAACCTGATTTTTTTAACTTATAGATTTCATAATTTGTGATTTTCATAAATATCTCCATTTCTTTTTCTACTCATCTATTTATTCGTAAAAAATCAAAAAAACATCCGACTATTTTAGCCAGATGTTGGAATTTTTAATTTTCGTTTTTAAGAATTTCTTCTAATTTATGATAGTCTTGGACACTATCGATTTCATAGATGCTATTGCCTTCTAATTCTTCAACATAGACATCTAGCTCTTTGATATTATCCTTAACCATATTGTCCCAGTAGAGATCAACAAATTCACCACTTGCATAGGCCTTGTCAATAAAGCTAACAATTTTTTCTGCTGTTGGAGCATCCCAGAAGGATACACCACTAAGGATGCGGCCTGCCTTACTATCAACAGTAATGTCTTGAACCTTATAGTCATCTCCATAGACCAAGAACCATTCGTTGGTACAATCTTCACGATAGACACTAAAATAAGTCGAACGAGTCAAATCATTGCGGAACATATTTTTAAAGAGATAATTATCGGCATCAATAACATAACTGTTGGCCAATTCTTCTTTTACAAGATAGAGAGAATAAAAGTTATTGTAGTCAGCGTATTTATCATTGAAGACGAGGTGAACACCATATTTTTCTTTCAAGTAATCGAATTGTTCTTTAAGGTAACCAACAATGATGATGATGTCATTGATTCCTTTTTCTTTTAAAAACTCAATTTGGTATTCAATCAAGGGTTTTTGATTAACTTGAACCAAGGCTTTAGGGGTATTTTCAGTCATAGGACGCAAGCGAGTTCCCAATCCCGCTGCTAAAATGATGGCTTTCACACGAATCTCCTTTATTCTTTAATAATAATATAAACTCCAGCAATGACGACAAGTGAAGTAATAATGGTCAGCATATCTAGCGGTGCACCCAAGAAAACAACTGCAAACAAGACTGTCCAAACTACATAACTCACGTTCAATCCTGTAGCCTTGGCTGGTTGCAAGCGATTGATAGCGATATAATAAGCCAAGTAAGAAATCATATCAAAGGCTACAAAGACAATCATAAGACCTAACAATTGTCCATTGGCCACTTCTGCAAATGACTGATGAGAGAAGAGCACAATCACAAGATAGGACAAGAATGAAGTCACTTGACGAATTAAGAGGGCTTCGATTTCACTCAATTCACTTTCCATGGCAAAAGAGCTAAGAACACTCTCACTTCCCCATGCAATAGCACAAACCAAAGCACAGAGAATTCCAATATAGAAAGAATTAACCTGTTCAACCTTATAGGTCTGAGCAATTATCCCTCCAATAATCAAGACAATCCCAAACACAGTATTTTTCGAAATCTTATGCTTCAAAAAGAAGAAAGCCAATAAAACTGAAATAGCAGGATAGATAGCGGATACAGATGAAGCTAAAGAACTTCCGATATACTTAACTGCATAAAGATTGGCCTGCATACCGATAGGGCCTGCTAGCAAGGCTCCGATGATCACACTCACATTGCGAATATTTAAGAAAATTGAGAGACGAACTTTTCCTTCTTTTACCAAGAGAAAAGCTAGTAGGATAAAGATACTCAAGAAATCGTGAGCAGCGGCCACCACAAAGGGCGACAAATCTGTAAAAATTGAAAAGATGTAAGCACTAATTGTTAGACCTAAACCCCAGAAAATACCTGAGAGTAGACCAAAAGAAACTCCATTTTTATTTTTCATCAGAACCTCCATAATTAGCCAGACCTTTAACAGCTCTTTGGTAACGACTCACACCATAGTCACCAAAATCTGCACCTTGCTCTTCTTTGTAGACTGTCCATAAACTCCAAATAGCATCTTGTAAAATTTTATAAATGGCAATCTTTTCACGAGAGACAGGTGTTTGCTCACTCTCATAGTGAGATAAGAAGGCTTCTTCCTCTTGACGAGTGAATTCAGACTCTAAAAAGAGGGCGGCCAAATCCCACATTGGATCGTTCATTGATGAATATTCCCAGTCAATCAGATAAAGTCGTCCTTGAGGTGATTCTATAAAGTTTTCAGGCACCAAATCGATATGACAAGATTTTCTGTCAACACCTAAGGCAGCCAGTCTTTTCTCTAAGGAGAAGACTTCTTCTCTAACTGCTTCATAGTTAGCATAAGGGATTTTTTCGTCAATCAAAGATTCGTATTTTTTGATTTCTTCAAAAGGAGCAAATTCTCCCCTTAATTCCTTACCAGAAGCATGAATGGTTTGTAAAATTGGAGCAATTTTATCGAACTTTGTCTTGATTGACGTTGAATCAAGTGTAATAGCAGATTCGATATACTCATTTACTTTGATACCAGCTTCAATATCAAAAAGATAATTTTTTACATCTAAATCTAAATCTTTTAGTAGTTCAAGATTGTACTTTTCATCTTGACGATTAATCAGTTTTTCTGTCCCTTTACCAAAGAATTTAACAATGTATTGCTTATTTGTTGTTTTGGCCAAATAGTTTTGATTGGTCATTCCCCCCAGTTGTTCAACACTGAGGACTTCCTCTTCTTGACTAAGTAAGGAAAAAATTTTTTCTTTAATGATTTTCTCCACAATTAACCTCCAGGACTTATACTTCCCACTTAAACACTGTTTTAAAGGCTGTGTTTAAATCGGTAGCAAAGACACGGTGAATATCTTTAATTTCTCTTACAGGTTCTTCTAGATAAAGGATATTTTTAAGACGATTGGCAAATTTCTTGACTTCCATCATTTGGATGGCATTTTCAAAATCAATGCGACCAGAACGAGAGGACCCAACCAAGAGCAAGCCCTTTTCTAAGGCATCGCGTGTATTGAGATTGACTTTATATTCGCTAACTCCCATCATGAGAATCGTTCCCTGAGGACGCATATAGCGAATCAAATCATTAATAGCTGGTCCAGTACCATCACCACCACAACACTCAAAAGCATGGTCAAAGGCCAAATCTTCAGGAATATTATCAGTAATATAGCATTCCTTGGCAAAAGAGAAGAGTTCCAACTTTTCCCAATGACGACCAATAACCACAATCTCTGCTTCTGGCAAAGTATAGTTGATAATATTGGCAACCACAAAAGCTAAACTTCCATCTCCGATGACGGCGATTCGGTCCCGCTTGCTATGAGCAAGTGTCAATAAGCGATTCATAGCATGCATACCGACACTGACAAACTCTGTAATGGCTGCAACCGTATCTTCGATAGCATCATAAGGCACCACACGATCTTTAGGGAGAGAAACAAATTCTCTCATAAAGCCATCAAAGCCACTAGACAAGAAATGGGTCCCTATCATGTAGTTTTCATAGAATTCTTCATCACTCTGCATAGGAGGCTGATTGGGAATCATGACAACTTTTTGACCAACCTCGTAGGTTCCTGTCGGGTCAGAAATAACGGTTCCACATGACTCGTGAATCATTGCCATTGGAAGTTTTTTATTCAAAATCTTCGGATCACGTTTTCCTTGGTAGTAACGCTGATCCGCATGACAGACCGCCATATAATTAGGGCGGATGAGGATATGATTCTCTTGGTCAATAGCCTCTTCCTGATATTTGACATTGATAAACTTAGGCTTTGTTAGTTGGTAAATTTGATTAATCATTTTATTACTCTTCCTCAATCATGCTTTTTGCAATCTTCAAATCTGTTACTGTAGTAATTTTCAGATTTGAATATTCACCCTTAGCCAAGGCTACATCTTTTCCTTTGATTACAAAGATTTTACATGCATCTGTTAAGATTTCTTTCTCTTCGGCAGAGAGAGAACCGTAAAGATCCATGAAGTCCTTGCAACGGAATGTTTGAGGTGTTTGTCCTTGATAGAGGTGAGCACGATTTGGAATATCTGTAATAAATTGACCGTTAGTACTTTCAACGATAGTATCAACCGCTTCTACCACTGTGTCCACTGCGTCATGATTTTGAGCAAGTTTGATATTGTCTTGAATCATACGAAGCGTAATGAATGGACGAACAGAATCGTGGGTAACAACGATGTCCTCTGGAGTAAGCGGACGATAAGCATCAATGGCTTCAATGATTTTCTCAATACTCGTATTACGGTCAGCACCACCTTTTGTAATGATGATACGATCTTTATGAAGAGGTAGATATTTATCTACAAGATCCTCTGCATGGGAAACCCAGTCTCCATGAACCCCAACCACAATTTTTTCAATACTTGGTTCCAAGACAAATTTTTCAATTGTATGAATCAAAATAGGTCGATCACCTAGCTCTAAAAATTGTTTTGGCAAATTACTGATTCCCATACGTGTGCCAGTTCCACCGGCAAGAATTCCTGCATAAATCATCTATTTTCTCCTTTGTCTTACTAAAAAAACTTATTCTCTCTATTATACCACAATCTAGTCCTATCATAAAAGAAATACTAGTCATCCCGTTCTAGAATAGGAGGATTAAGCAGTTCCATTATTCAAAGAAACTAGTCCATTTCTAGTAGTGACTAGGAATTCAATAGTCATTACTAATAAATGGCTGTGAAATTTTAGAGTTCTTCAAAATAATATAGTTTTCTTAAAGAAAGCTTAAATTTATATTTTCTTAATACAAGAAAAAGCTAGGAAATAATAAATTGTCCGATAGAGACACACTTCCTAACTTCTTATTTTTTAGTAAAACTCACCAGTCTTACTCTTCCTTATCTTGATTTTCAGTTCCTTTAACTGCTTTTTTAAATTCAGACAGCATTTTACCGATTGACTCGCCTAGTTCAGGCAATCGCTTTGGTCCGAAGATCAAGAGAGCTCCTAAAACGATAATAATCAATCCTGGTGCTCCGATATCACGTAAAATTCCCATTTCTCTCTCCTTTCTGCTTGCGTTTCATAATGTGTTTGCTGATAGCAATACTCAATTCATAGAGTAATATCAAGGGGGCAGTCATTGCCAAATCGCTGACAAAGTCAGCTGGTGTCAAGATGACTGCGAGTACCAATAAAATAAAATAAGCATATCGGCGATAAGCAATCAATAATTCTGGTTCAATGAGTCCAATTGACGTCAAAAAGGCAATGATAACTGGCAATTCAAAAATCAGAGCCAAGGGCAAAGTCGTTTGAAAAACAAAGGACAGATAATTTTGAGCTGTTAACTGTGTTTCAAATAGTCCTTCTCCTAGCCCTAATAAAACCTGAAGTAAGGCTGGTGTTACAAAGTAAAAACCAAAAGCCAGTCCAACTAGAAAACAAAGGAAACTAGCTGGAATATAGGCAAAAATTGCTCTAGCTTCTTCCTTTCTTAAACCAGGTTTGATGAAAGACCAAATATGATAAACTGTATAAGGTAGGGTGATGGTAAAGGCCATCAGACTAGCCAAACGTATGTATATCCATAAAATATCATTAGGACCTAAAACAATCAACTTTTGCTGAAAAGATTGGGTCACATACTGGTAAATCTGGTCTGCAAAAAGCAGAGAAACACAGAATACCAAAAAGAAACAAATGACCACTGCCAATAATCTCTTTCTAAATTCTACCAGATGTTCAACGATTGTCAATTCTTTTCTATCCATCTATTCTTCACCCTGTCTGAAAGTGACAATCAAAACGATAACAACAAAGATTAGCTGACTGACCAAGCCTTCCCAACTTGGATAAATTCCAAGCAGGTCAATCGTTGGAAATCCTGTCAGCAAGTGATTTGGCGCCATATTTGTCAACTGAAGAGCATGGATACTAACTCCCAGCATCTTGAAGGCTAGGGCATAAATCATCCAAGTCAGGATAAAGAAGACCTTATGTGGCAGGAAGAATTGACTGGCCTTGTTCATCACGATGGCAATAACTACCAGAACCAGCAAGGCAAGTGAAATTCCCAAGACAAATTCAAAACTGGAAATTCTTGGTAAAATCCCAACATAAAAAAGAATGGTTTCTGCTCCCTCACGGAAAACAGCTAGAAAACTGAGGGCAAACATAGAAATAAAGGATCCTGTCTTGGTCACTGTTTCCATTTGTGACTCCATAAAGGCATTCCATTTTTTGACTGAAGATTTGCTATGAAGCCAGATTCCAATCACAATCATCATAGCTACCGCAAAAATCCCAACTGCTCCTTCGATGATTTCACGATTGGATCCTGATGTTACTGCTGGAAAGGCAATTTGCAGGATGAAAGCAATAAGAAGACTGGCCATGATTCCAGTGATAGCACCACCATAAACCCACTTGAGCCCTTTTCGCATCTTGGCTGCTTTCAAGGTCGTCACTAAGGCCATAACGATTAAGAGCGCCTCTACTCCTTCTCTTAGGAGAATGAGCATAGCATCAAAGGCATTGTATCGTGAACTGGTATCAATTTGTGATAAATCTACAATCAGTTTTTCTAATTTTTCTTGATATTCCTTCTCACTTCCCTTGACCATAATCACAGGGCTTTCACTTTCCACTCGAGTATAGAGGGAAGGATTGGTCGTGCTAACAGAACCTTCAATCGTTGGCCAGATAGTAATAAATTCCTTCATACTGGCTGCTCCTGATGCTTGGTCACCAGCTTGGAATTGTTCCAAAGCCTTCTTCAAAAGGGCAATACCGTCTTTAAGAGTCAAACTAGAAGATGCTTCTGCGACTTCTTTTCCAGTTACAAAATCATCAATAGCCTTTTTTAAGTCCTCGAAGGAAGTCTGGATTGAGTTAAAATCCGTAGGCTCGGTTTCCATACTACTACGCAAGAAAGAAATAGCTGTTTCAACACGTCCATAATGGGCCGTACTATTGTCACGAACCACACTTTCATTGATAGTCCAAGTGGAATTCATTTTCTTAAAAGCTTCTCGGATCTTTTCCAAATCTTTGGATGCAATGGCCTGCTCTAAGGCTTCAAAACGAGGACTTAGACGGTTTACCAATTTTTCTTTTTCAGCATCTAAGTCAACAGGATTTTGTTCTTTTTCAAAGGCTAATAGGGCTGCAGAAATTTCAGTGAGTTTATCTTCAGTGATATCTCCTGATTGAGCTAACTTTTCCTTGATGACTTTACCAGCCTCAGAATTGCTGTCTTCTACTCTTTCAAAGTCTGTTGCCATCTCCTTAACGAGTTTCTGGGCTTCAGACTGATCACCATTTTTTACTGCTTTAGACGCATCAGTGATTTTCACAAAGTAAGAACTCAAGCTTTCTTGGGCACCTACTGGGGAAAGAATTAAAAGTGACAAAGCTAAAACCAAGAACCAGCTTTTAGCCTTCCAGTAATTTTTGTCCAATGTAGCCTCCTTTCTCCACACCACCAAAGCAAGCAAATAGGCCACTACCGATGTGAGTGATATATTCATTCATCTTATCTGTAGCACCTAGATTGGTTTGAACCTTGACAAAATTATCAGGATCTTTCTGGAAAGAAATGAAGAGCAAGCCCGTATCAAACTGGCCAGTCTTTTCATCAATTCCATCAGAGTAAGAATAAGAACGACGTAAAAGGGGCTTATCCACTTCTTTGGCCAAACGAACATGCGAATCATCTGGTAAAAGACTCAAATCCACTTCATCAAACTCATTTTTCTTACCAAAGGGGGCACCACTTTCCTTGTAACGACCAAAGGTATTTTCTTGTTCTTCAAGACTAGTGCGGTCCCAGGTCTCTAAAAACATCTGAATCCGACGAACTGCCATATAAGAACCATTTTCCATCCAGTCCTTACTATCAGCCCAGATAACGCGGTCAAAGTCTTGCTCCTTGCTTGGATTTGCTGTTCCATCCTTAAAACCAAAGAGGTTACGCGGTGTCTCCATTCGATCTCCGATAGCTGCAAATCCAGACTGACTCCAACGAAGGGTCACTGCATTTCTCCCCTTACGGATGAGATTGCGAATAGCGTGAAAGGCAACTTGCTCATCATCGGCACAAGCCTGAATCACAATATCTCCACCTGTATATTTTTCACGCAATTGCTCTTTAGGAAAAGGCGGTAAATCCCTGAACACTTGAGGACGCTTATTTTCCAAGTTCATCTTTTTCAAGAAACTGGCAGACACACCAAAAGTCAGCGTTAAACGATGAGGATTGAGCCCGACTGTTTCACCAGTATCGCTCGGAGGCAAGAGAGTATTTTTCCCATCTTTTTTGACCAATTCCCCCTCGACCAATTTGGCACTATAATCCGTCCAATCCTTAAACAACTGGATAATCTTATCCTTATCCGTCGTATGCAAGTCCAAGACCACAAAATAAATATTCTTTTGCATGGGCGTACTAATCCCAGCTTGATGCTTGCCATAAAAAGCAATTTTTTCATTTCCGTACGAGATTTTTTCCTGACTTCCTAGCTTAGGTGCGAAAAAAGCAGAAGCACCAGAGAGTCCTAGCGCTAAACCAGCCCCTCCAATCCCTGCTTTTTTTAGAAATTCTCGACGGTCCATTTTCTTCTCAAAAAACTTTTCGTCTTTTTCAGTCATGACTCTTATTCTCCACTAAGAAATTTACCCATTTGTGACAGAGGTTCACCAAGTTTTGTCACTGCTTCTGACAATTCTTTGGTATCTTCTTTTGTCAAATCAGTATAGAGCTTGTAGTGTTCCTTGTCGATCATGTGTTTGTCCAACAAGCTATTAACAGATTTGAAATCTGCTTCCAATTCTTTAACTAGGTTAGCGTCTGATTTTTCAAGCAAAGGTTTAAAGAGTTGGAAAATCTTCTCAGCTCCCTCAATATTGGCACGGAAGTCATACAAGTCTGTATGAGAATAAACTTCCTCTTCACCTGTAATCTTGCTTGTCGCTACTTCATTGAGCAAGTCAACTGCCCCAGTCAACATAACCTTGTAGTCCACATCTACAGTTGCAATCTTGGCTTTCAATTCCTTGATATCATTTACCAACTGATCGCCGTAGCTTTCAGTTCCTTTAGTTGTATTGTCTTCCCAAAGGATACGCTCGATACGGTGGAAACCTGACCAACCTTCTTCTGTCTTGTTTTCGTCCATGTAGTCTGCCAAACGGAAGTCAATCTTGACATCTGACTCACCAAAACTTTCAGCAATTGGTTCTGAACGCTCATAGGACATACGAATCAGTGGATAAACTTTCTTAGCCTCTTCTAATTTGCCTTCTTTCAACAATTTGACAAAGCCTTCCGTATCTGTCAACAGTTTATCGATTTGCTCTTGCACAAAAGTTTTATAGTCAGAAGTGGCCTTATCAAGCATTTTTTGCTTGTCTTCAGACAAGGCTGTCACCTTGGACGAATCACTTGTGTTGCTTGGCTTAGATTGATTATTAGCACAAGCTGTCAATAGCAAGGCTGAAGATAAAAGGACAAAACCTAGTTTTTTCATTGTTTACTCCTATTGGTTCAGGAAACCTGAATTAATTTTACGTTTCATTATAGCATGTTTTCACTCATTTTTCAATAAATTTTCAGACAATTTAATGTTAAGTAATTTATACTAATAATAGACTTTTAACCTCAAAATTGATAAAATAGGAAGGAAAATAATTGTAAAAGGAAACTATAAAACACTATGATGAACATGCAAAACATGATGCGCCAAGCACAAAAACTTCAAAAACAAATGGAACAAAGTCAAGCTGAACTTGCGGCTATGCAATTTGTTGGCAAATCTGCTCAAGACCTTGTCCAAGCGACCTTAACTGGAGATAAGAAAGTTGTCAGCATTGACTTCAATCCAGCTGTCGTTGACCCAGAAGACCTTGAAACTCTTTCTGATATGACCGTTCAAGCAATCAACTCTGCTCTTGAACAAATCGATGAAACTACCAAGAAAAAACTGGGTGCTTTCGCTGGGAAATTGCCATTCTGAGCATAAGAAAAAAGCTCCATAATATCTGTAGATAAGTCTCCTACAGATATTATGGAGCCTATTTTGTTGTCTTCAAAAGCCTGAAAACATCAATACAATGCGTTTATTTTATATGAAAAGATCTACTGAATTTTTCAAAATAAACTTCCAGTAGCCTTTTCACTTTTTATTAATAAGTTCCTTCTTCTCCTTGGCTAGTCAAGATTACCGGACCATCCTTAGTAATGACAAATTGGTGTTCATATTGGCAAGATAGGCCACCGTCAATGGTCTTATGCGCCCAACCGGTCTTCATATCTGTATCAATTTCCCAGTCACCTGTATTGATCATTGGTTCAATAGTCAAGACCATTCCTTCACGGAGACGAAGCCCACGACCTGCAATACCATAGTTAGGAACCATTGGTTCTTCATGCATAGTTGGGCCAACACCATGACCAACCAAATCACGCACTACACCGTATCCACGACTTTCAGCGTATTCTTGAATAGCCGCACCGATATCACCGATACGATTTCCAACAACAGCCTGCTCAATCCCCTTGTACATAGCTTCTTTAGTTACATCCATCAAGTTTTTCACTTCTTCGGACGGTGTACCAACAGCATAAGCCCAACATGAGTCTGCTAAACCACCAGAATAGCTCTGAGTGTATTTTTTCATTTGTTCCACATTGTTGAAGTTTAATTTTGAGACATTCAGGTCAGATTTAGCAATTGGACCTCCCAAAACCATGTCAACCTTGAGCAAATCACCATCTTTCAAGATATAGTGACGAGGGAAAGCATGAGCCACTTCATCATTAAGAGAGCAACAGGTAGCATAAGGATAGTCCATCATTGCACCGTCAACTCCAATCTGAAGCGGAAGGAAATTTTCTTCCTTGCAACGACGTCGGACATACTCTTCAACTTCCCACATATCTACGCCAGGCTTAATCAAATCACGCAAGCCGATATGAATACTTGCTAGAAAGTCACCTGCCTTATCCATAGCTTCGATTTCACGAGCTGATTTTAATGTTATCATTTTTTCTCCTAGTTTCTAATTAATTTTAACGGTTACATTTGCCTTTGAAACAATCTGATGACCATGATAAATATCGTAGTCAATAATAGCCGACCGTCTTGTATGATGGATAATGCGTGCTTGAATGCGCAATATATCATCTATCTGAACAGCCTGCAAAAAGTAAATCAGCATCTGCTCAATAATGAGATTTCGACCACTATTAACAACTAAATCTTGGGTCATGTGGGTCAAAATTTCTGCCAATACACCATTAGCCAAAACACCGTTCTTCTCAAGCATAAAGGGTTCCACTGTAATGACTACTTCATCATGATGATAAGAAAGTTTTTGTCCAATCTGCTCAGAAAAAGTAGGTAGAGCAGAAACTTGGGAACGACTCATCTTCTCCATGACATCTCGTCTAGTTACAACCCCAAGCAAGGTTTGATTACTTCGAATAACTGGTACCATTTCAAAGTCTTCAGCAATCATCCGTTGACTCACATTGGCAATATTTGTCGATAATCCAACTAAAAATAGACTACGAGACATGACCTTATCAATTGTCGTACTTGGCGATTTATCACCAGCGTCTCTCATGGTTACAACTCCAACAACAACCTGATGTTGATTAATAACAGGGAAACGACTGCTACGATTCTTACGTACCAAGTCCAAATAATCTTTAACTGTGTCAGTCTCTCTCAGAAAACCATACTCATGACTCGGACGGTACAGTTTCTCAACTGTCAAAATATCTGTTTTGATTTGAACATTTGACAAGGCTTTATTGATCATGGTCGCAACGGTGAAAGTGTCGTGCTTGCTTCTCAGGACAGGAATTCCTTTTTGATTGGCCAGTTTAATCACATCATCATGAACCTGAAATCCACCTGTAACCAAGACTGCATTTTCATTTTCCAATGCTAACAATTGAATACGAGTCCGATCTCCGACAATCAAAAGTCCCCCATCATGAAGGTAAGACAAAATATTTTGCTCAGTCATGGCACCGATCGAGAACTTACTAAATTCTCTCTCTAAACCTTCTTGACCAGCCAAAACCTCAGAAGAAGTCACTTCTGCAATTTCAGCAAAAGTTAATCTCTCTATAGCAACTTTCTGAGACTTAACACGTATAGTACCACTTCTTGGGCGAGTCTCTACAATTCCACGGTTTTCAGCTTCCTTGATAGCCCGATAGGCCGTTCCATCACTGACTCCTAGATGGTTGGAAATGCTTCGAACACTGACTCTTTTACCAACGGGTAATTCTTCCAAATAGCTTAGAATTTCTTGGTGTTTACTCATTAATTTCTCCCTTTACAAAGCGAAACTCAAGATAATCTCGCATTTTCCTTGTATAGCGATCACTTCCTTTAAATTGCCGAATTAAACGGAATCCAGACTTAAAAGCAACTTTTTGGCTAGCTTCATTTTCAAGATGAGTAATGATGGATAATTGTTTTAAACCAAATTCCTCAAAAGAAAGCTGACAAATTTTTCTAACAACCTCGGTCATAAATCCTTGCGACCAAGCATCTTTTCTCAAAAAATAGCCAAGCTCAGCTTCTTTTTTGATTTCATCTAACTTCTCAAATTTAATAGAACCAATCATTTTTTCAGTTTTCTTATCACAAATAGCCCATACCCCTAAAGGAGCCTTCATAAAATAATTGGCCAGTGCATATTGACTTTCTTCTGGACTAGCTTGACTTGGAAAAATGAATTGTAAATTTTCTGGATTTGAAGCTATATCATGGAAGTCCTTACTATCACTAAAAAAGAAAGGACGCAAATACAAGCGATCCGTTTCAAAAAAAGAAAACATTGCTAATTTGGTCCAAATATTCATAAACACCTCTACGGTTTATTCTTCAACAAGTGTAATATCCGCTCCTAGATTACGTAATTTTTCAATAATATCTGAATAACCACGTAAGATGAACTCAATATTTGTAATTTCAGTTTTACCTTCAGCCATTAGTCCAGCAATGACAAGTGCTGCCCCAGCTCTAAGGTCAGTAGCTTTTACATTTGCACCACGTAAACTACGTCCACCAGTATATAAAATATGGTCGTTTGTAGTCGTAATATCCGCGTCCATCTTTGCTAGTTCAAAAACATGGTTTACACGTTTCTCATAAATGGTATCAATAATGGTTCCACGCCCCTCTGCTGTTAACAGAAGAGGAGTAATTGGTTGTTGCAAGTCAGTAGCAAAACCTGGATAAGGAGCTGTCTTAATATTGATTGCTTTCAAATTAGACTGTTCCTCAACAAAAATGCTGTCTTCAGATACAGTCATTCTCACTCCCATTTCTTCCAACTTAGCAATAAATCCTTCTAAGTGTTCATAAAGAACATTATTAATACGAATTCCCTTACCGACTGCAGCAGCTAAGGAAATGTATGTTCCCGCTTCGATACGATCTGGAATCACCTGATGACGCGTTCCATGTAATCTGTCAACACCATCAATAATGATAATATTGGTTCCAGCACCACGGATATGGGCTCCCATATTATTCAAAAGTGTCGCAACGTCAATAATTTCAGGTTCACGGGCTGCATTTTCAATAATAGTACGCCCATTTGCTTTAACCGCAGCAATCATCGTATTAATCGTCGCACCAACACTTACCGTATCCATGTAAATACTTGCACCATGAAGTCCCACATCTTTAGCAGATAACTTCATGTTATCACCCTCGTAGCTAACAGTGGCTCCCATAGCTTCAAAAGCCTTAAGATGTAAGTCAATAGGACGTGGTCCCAAATCACATCCTCCAGGTAAACCAACTGTAGCTTCCCCAAAGCGACCTAAAAGACTTCCATAAAAATAATAAGATGCACGAAGACTATTGATTTTCCCATAAGGCATTGGAATATTTTGAACACCTCTTGGATCAATCTCTAACACATCGTCATAACGCTTAACGGTAGCGCCCATCAATTCCATAATTTCGACAAGACTAGCAACATCCGAAATATCTGGAACACAATCCAAAGTCACAACATCATCTGCCAAGATAATAGCTGGAATCAAAGCTACAACACTATTTTTTGCACCACTAATGGTAATCTCACCTTGCAGGGGCAAGCCACCATTGATAACAATTTTTCTCATTTTAAATTTTTAATACTCTTTCAAAATTTCTAAAAAGGTCCTACGTTAAAGTATACCATAATTTCACCTTTTTTTCCATCATTTTCAATTATATTAGCTGAATCGTATTTGTATTAACTGGCCTTTTTTAAAAAGTTTTGCCCCTTATTTGCCCCCTGCTACAAAAAAACCTATCATACAGGCTAGAAAGCTTGATATGATAGGCTTTTTTCATTTTAATTAACGTACTGTACGGATACGCATTGTGTTTGTACGTACAGCTTCTCCAACTGGTACACCAGCTACGATAACGATATCGTCACCAGATTGTACAAGACCTGCTTCAACTGCTTTACGTTCAGCAATTTCGAACATATCATCAGTTGATGATGGAGCATCTGTCAACATTGGGATAACACCCCAGTTCAACATCAATCCACGTTCTGTCAATTCGTCGAATGTCAATGCCAAGATGTCAGCATTTGGACGGTATTTAGAGATCAAACGTGCAGTGTGACCTGTCTTAGTAAGAGTTACAACCAATTTAATGTCCATTGAGTTAGTAGCATCTTTAACAGCTGAAGCCATTACTTCTGTCTTAGAGTTACGTTCAAATGAATCTGAGTTCAAACGACCGTATTCGTTAAGAAGAGTCTGAGCGTTCTTGTCGATTGTAGCCATTGTAGTTACTGACTCAAGTGGGTATTTACCGTTTGCAGACTCACCTGAAAGCATTGTAGCATCAGTACCGTCGATAACAGCGTTGAATACGTCTGATACTTCTGAACGAGTTGCACGTGGTTTTTCAGTCATTGTTTCAAGCATGTTCGTTGCTGTGATAACAACTTTACCTGCAGCATTGACTTTCTTGATAATCATTTTTTGGTAAACTGGAACCATTTCGAATGGTACTTCGATACCCATGTCACCACGAGCGATCATGATACCATCAGCAGCTTCGATGATTTCATCCAAGTTGTCGATACCTTGTTGGTTTTCGATTTTAGCGAACAATTGAACGTGTCCGTTTCCAGTTTCTTTACAGATTGCACGAACTTCGTTCACGTCTTTTGCAGTACGTACGAATGAAATTGCGATGAAGTTAATCCCTTGTTCAAGACCAAAGCGGATATCGTCGTTATCACGTTCAGCAAGAGCTGGGAAAGGAATTTTAGTGTTAGGGATGTTAACACCTTTTTGTTTAGCAATTACGCCATCATTTTCAACTTCAACTTCAAACTCACGAGTTGCGTCATCTTTAGCAACCACACGAAGACCAAGTTTACCATCGTCAACCAAAACTTGACGACCAACTTCAACATCATCATAGATATCAAGAGCACCAGCAACGTTTAATGCAATCACTTCACGAGTTGACTTGATTCCTTGTTTAGTCGCAACACGGATTTTTTCACCAGTTGTGTAAGAGTACTCTTTTGCATCTCCTTCAAACAATTCTGTACGGATTTCTGGTCCTTTTGTATCAAGAAGGAAACCAACTTTTTTACCTGCAAGTTTTTCTGCAAGTTTAACAGTTGCCATACGGTCACCTTGTTCTTGGTGGTCACCGTGTGAGAAGTTGAAACGGAATGTGTTAGCACCAGCTTCGATCAATTTAGCAATGTTTTTAGCTGAAGCTTCAACATCAAGTTTTTCACCCCAGTATCCGTCATCACCGAATTTTTTACCACCGCGGATTTCTACCGCAGGTCCCAAAGTTGCAACGATTTTTACACGTTTGTTCATGATTTTTGTGACTCCTTTATATATGACCTTTTTGGTCTTATTAACTAAATTATAAATTATGATAAGCTCTTATTCAAGCTAGATAGCTCAAGGTCAGCTTTATGTGGGTTGTTAACCACAATCTTACCATCTGCAGTAAGGCTAAACAATGCTCCTTCTTCTGCAGTTCCAAGAATTGGGTTTTCAACCATTTTTTCGTTACGGATACCAACCGCAACACCACCGATACCTTCTTTAAGAAGTTTAACGGCATGTGCACCCATACGTGATGCCAAAACACGGTCACGCGCAGTTGGAGAACCACCACGTTGAATATGTCCAAGTTCTGTCACACGAAGGTCGCTTGTATCTCCAGCTTCTTTAAGTTTTTGACCAAATTCAGCTGCTGACATCACACCTTCTGCCAAGACGATGATATTGTGTTTTTTACCACACTCGTATCCACATTTAATGCTTTCTACGATATCTTCAATCTTGAATCCTTCTTCAGGAATGATGATTTCATCAGCACCAGTTGCAATACCAGCCCAAAGAGCGATATCACCTGCGTTACGACCCATTACTTCGATAACAAATGTACGACGGTGACTTGATGATGTATCACGAATCTTATCGATAGCATCCATAGCAGTAGTAACCGCTGTGTCAAAACCGATTGTGAAGTCAGTACCAACAATATCGTTATCGATTGTACCAGGAAGACCGATAGCTGGGAATCCATGTTCAGTCAAACGCATAGCACCGTGGTAAGATCCATCACCACCGATAACAACTACACCTTCAATTCCGTGTTTTTTCAATTGCTCAATCCCTTTAAGTTGCCCTTCAAGTTGAGCGAACTCTGGGTAACGAGCAGAGTGAAGGAAAGTACCACCACGAGAAATGATGTCTCCTACTGAAGCCGCATCTAGGGGATGAATTTCACCAGCAACCATACCAGCATATCCATCATAGATACCAAATACTTCCATTCCTTCTGAAATTGCTTGACGAACAACTGCACGGATAGCAGCGTTCATACCAGGGGCGTCTCCACCACTAGTCAAAACAGCAATACGTTTCATATTGGTTATGCTCCTTTTTCTTTTAACATTCTTACTGATTATATCACATTTAAATGGAAAATTCTTCTATTTTCCGTAATTTTAGCGATAAATCGTTTTCATAACGATTCCACCTAATTTCTCTTCTAATTCAGTGGATTTAGTCACAAAATGATGGGGAGAAACAATCGTTCTCTGTTCCTCTTCATACCTGATGATGACTGGGATTGGGCCTTTATACTGGTCTAAAATTCTCGAAATTTCTTGATCCGATTCATGATTTTTTACCTGTATCCAAAAGCGTTCAGCCACTGCTGCTCTTATTTCTTGTGCAATCATTTGCAGACGGCCATCTCGTAACTGAATTTTTCCTCTTATATAGTAGAAAGCTCCTTCTTTCAATTCCTGCCCAACCTGACGATATAAGTCTGAAAAGAGTGTGACATCCAATTTTTTCTTACTGTCATCCACCTGTAAGAAAGCCATGTTTTCGCCCTTTTTGGTACGAATTACTTTTATTTTCTGAACTTCAACCAAAATAATAGCGTAGCTATTTTCTGATAAATTTCCGATTGGTGTAATTGGGTAGATAGCCTTACTTGCAATAGCTTGTAGTGGATGTTTGCTAACTCCCACTCCTAGAAGCTCTTGTTCCATATAGAATTTTTCTTGTTCTGTCCAATCTTCCGATTCCTGCCAACTATATATTGTATCACCGAACAAGCTTCCTAACTCTTTCACAAATTCAAATAGATTACCTAAATTATTAAATACTTTTTGGCGATTTTTTTCAAATGAATCGAAAAGACCAACTTTTACCAAAGGTTCTAGCAGAGGAAGTTTCAGATAATTCTCAGGTAATTTAGCTATAAAATCTTCAATGCTCGAATAGGGTCTATTTTCAATAATCCAAAGCGCCAAATCCTTGCTGACTCCCTTAATCGATTTCAGACCTAGATAGATGGACTTGTTGGCAATTTTATCATGATAGGGAATGGTATTGATGGACAGAGGTGCTACTTCAAAACCTGCTTCAAGAGCGTCTGTTAGGTAATCACTGTTGGAAGAATTCAGCATGACCTGATAAAAAATGGCTGGATAATGCGTTTTGAAATAGGCCAACTGGAAGGCCAAGGCTGAGTAGGCATAGGCGTGAGATCGGTTAAATCCATAACCTGCAAACTTCTCCATAACATCAAAGACCTGCTCTGCCTTTTCCCTAGTATGACCAGCATCTAATGATCCTTGAATAAAGGATTCCCTCATTTCATGCATGGCAGAGGCATCCTTTTTCCCCATAGCCCGACGTAAAATATCGGCTTTTCCGAGGCTAAATCCAGCAAATCTCTGAGCAACCTGCATAACCTGCTCCTGATAGAGCATGATGCCGTAGGTTGGAGCCAAAATATCCTCCAGTACTGGATCCAGAACAGTCACTTCTTCCTGCCCATGCTTTCTTGCCACAAAATTATTGATGTAGTCACTGGCACCTGGTCGATTTAGAGAAGTAGTTGCTACGACATCTTCAAAACAGACTGGTTGCACACGTTTTAGCAAGCGAATGGCACCAGGTTGTTCAAATTGAAAGATACCTTTTGTATTGCCAGAGGCAAATAAAGCTAACGTTTCTTTGTCTTCCAAATCAATTTCTTCAATTTTAAGGTGAATACCTTCTGATTCAGCAAGCAATTCTTGCATCTTCTGGACAAAGGTCAAATTTCGCAGTCCCAGAAAGTCCATTTTCAATAGCCCGCTAGATTCAACTCCATGAGCATCATACTGAGTCAGCGGAATTTCGTCACCATGTTTTAGAGGGATGTAATTGGTCAAATCTTGGTCACTGATTACAACACCAGCCGCATGGACAGAGGTTTGTCTTGGATAGCCCTCTATCTTGCAAGCAATTTCAAAGGCTTTTTGATATTCTAGCTTACTATTGATTTGCTGACGAAACTGGAGATTGCCCTCATAGGCTGACTTTAGATTATCTCGAAAACTGATTTTCTTGGTAATTGCGGACAATTCATACTCTGACACACCAAAGCGCTTCAAGACATCTCGCAAAGCTTGCTTGGCCCCAAAGGTAGAAAAAGTAACGATTTGAGCCGCATGTTTACTACCATATTTATTACCAACATATCTGATAAAATCTGGACGATAAATATCAGGAATATCAATATCAATATCAGGCATGGTATAGCGTTCACGATTGAGGAAACGTTCAAAAATCAGATTTTTCTCTACTGGGTCAATCCCTGTGATGTCCAAGGCATAAGAAACCAAGCTACCAACTGCAGAACCCCGTCCCATACCCATATAATAGCCATTCGAACGTCCAAAACGCAGCAAATCCCAAACAACCAAGAAATAATCATCAAAGCCCATATCATGAATAACAGCCAATTCTTGGTCTAGACGGTCTTGATATTCTTTACCAGTTAACCCCTTCTGAGCAAGCCCCAATTCAGCGCGTTCTCTCAACTCTTCTACTGCTGGTCTAGCAGGATTAAAGCGAGGCAATTTCAGACTAGTATCCAAGTCATAAGAAATGCCTGAAATAAGCTTTTCTAAATTGTACAAGGCTTGAGGAAAACGTTCTTGGAATAGTTTCTCTAAAGAACTTGCTGATATAAAGACATCTTGTCGTGAGCGCAAGGGAACTTCTCTAAGGGGAAGATTTTCTTTAATCGCTGTTAACACTTGCAGAATTTCTCTATCCTTACTTTCAAATGTATTGACCCGATAAAGGGGCAAGATTGGATGGTGAAATTCGCTGGCCAATGTTTCTGGGTAAACACCTATATAGTAATCACAGCCTAGATTTAACAACTCAAGCTCTTCAAAATAAGGCACAATTACCGCAATATCCTCTAGATACTGATTCAGGACTGACCAAGTTTTCTCCCCCTGCATCTTGGCTGTTGAAAGTTTCATCAACTGCTGATAGCCCACACTAGATAGAGCCAAAAAACGCAGATTCACATCCTTGTCATCTACAAGCACATTCATTTCAAGCCCTAACAAAGGATGAATGCCGTATTTTTTTGTAACCTCTAAAAAATCGAAGGCCCCATAAAGATTGTCAATATCCATCATGGCCAGATGAGTGTAGCCATACTCTTTAGCTACTCTCACGTACTTGTCTATCGAAATGACACTCTCCATAAAACTATAGACTGTTTTTGTATCTAGTTGTGCGATCAATTTACACTTCTCCCCTATCATTCTCACTATATTATACCATTTTCTTTAAATTTCTATTACTATTACTGATGCTTTAATATCTAATAGCTCAAATCATAGTTGACTAGACAATCCTTGCACGATTTTTAACAGTATCACTAATATTTTTGTATTTAGGCTTATCATTTTACATGTTTATTTCATAAATACTCATTTTTATTTATTATAATTTCTGTTAATTTTTATAGTTTCTTTTCTCACTATTTTTTGATATAATAACTGTAATATATTTCATAAATAGGAGGTCTTATGCGTTTTAATCAATTCAGCTATTTAGCACTACCTAGAGATACAATTATCTTTGAATTAAAAAAGTATGGATTTGATTTACCAGTCAACATTACAAATAAACAAATGCTTGAAGCGTTTCTTATTCGTTTCTTTTTTAATTTTAAAAACAGCTCCTATCCTCTATCCAGTTTAGCAGTTGATAAAGAAACTGACTTATTGACATTTTTTCAATCAGATAAAGAGTTGACTGCAGATATTTTCTATACTGTGGCTTTTCAACTTTTAGGTTTTTCTTATTTGGTTGACTTTGAAAACAGTGATGTTTTCCGTAAAGAAACTGGTTTTCCCATCGTATACGGTGATTTGATTGAAAATCTCTATCAGTTACTCAATACTCGCACCAAAAAGGGAAACACTCTTATCGACCAACTTGTCAGTGACGGTCTTATTCCTGAGGATAATGACTATCACTACTTTAACGGCAAAAGTTTAGCAACTTTTTCTAGCCATGATGTCATTCGAGAAGTCGTTTACGTTGAGTCTCGTGTCGATACTGACCAAAAAGGTCTACCAGATCTAGTCAAGGTCAGCATTATTCGTCCTTGTTATGACGGGCAAATCCCTGCTATCATGACAGCGAGTCCTTATCATCAGGGAACCAATGATAAAGCTAGCGACAAAGCACTTTACAATATGGAGGGCGAACTCGAGGTTAAACCTACTCACAAGATTGAGCTAGAAGAACCTCAACTAAATCTCGTCCAAGCCCAAGGTCAAGCTAAGCTTGTGTCAGAAGCTGAGGAAAAGCTGACGCACATCAACGCTAGCTATACACTCAACGACTACTTCCTTCCACGAGGGTTTGCTAATCTCTATGTTTCAGGTGTTGGTACAAAAGACTCTACTGGTTTCATGACTAACGGGGACTACCAACAAATCGAGGCCTATAAAAATGTCATCGATTGGCTCAATGGTCGTTGCCGTGCCTTTACTGACCACACGCGCCAGCGTCAAGTCAAGGCTGACTGGTCAAACGGAAAAGTGGCCACAACTGGACTTTCCTATCTTGGTACCATGTCCAATGGTCTAGCGACTACAGGTGTCGATGGTTTAGAGGTTATCATTGCTGAGGCTGGCATTTCTTCATGGTACAACTACTACCGTGAAAACGGTCTGGTCACTAGCCCAGGTGGTTATCCAGGTGAGGACTTTGACTCCCTTGCTGAACTAACCTACTCTCGTAATCTCTTGGCTGGTGACTATATTCGTGGGAACGAAGCTCACCAAGCTGACTTAGAAAAAGTTAAAGAGCAACTGGATCGCAAGTCTGGTGACTATAATCAGTTTTGGCATGATCGTAACTATCTGCTCAATGCTGACAAAGTAAAAGCAGAGGTTATCTTTACTCATGGTTCTCAGGATTGGAATGTCAAACCACTTCATGTTTACCAGATGTTCCATGCCCTTCCTGCTTATATAAATAAGCATCTCTTTTTCCATAATGGCGCTCATGTTTATATGAACAACTGGCAATCCATTGACTTCCGTGAATCCATGAATGCCTTATTGACTAAGAAATTATTGGGACAGGAAACGGAATACCAACTTCCTACTGTTATCTGGCAGGATAATACCGCTCCTCAGGCTTGGTTATCACTTGATACATTCGGTGAGCAAGAGAACTTTGAAACCTTCTCACTTGGTCAAGAAGAGCAAGTCATTCAAAACCAGTACTCAGATAAGGATTTTGAGCGTTATGGTAAGACATACCAGACTTTCAATACGGAACTTTATCAAGGGAAAGCCAATCAAATCACTATTGACCTTCCTGTAACTAAAGATCTTCACTTGAACGGTCGTGCTCAGCTCAATCTACGTATCAAATCCAGCACAAACAAGGGTTTATTATCTGCCCAACTGCTAGAATTTGGACAGAAAAAATACCTACAACCTTATCCAGCTGTTTTAAGTGCTAGAACCATTGACAACGGTCGCTACCATATGTTGGAAAATCTCAACGAATTGCCTTTTCGCGAAAATGCGCAACGAGTCGTGACAAAAGGCTACCTCAATTTACAAAATAGAAATGATTTACTGTTAGTAGAGGATATTACTGCAGATGAATGGATGGATATCCAATTTGAATTGCAACCAACTATTTACAAGTTAAAAGAAGGAGACACTCTTCGTTTAGTCCTCTATACTACTGACTTTGAAATCACCATACGTGACAACACCGCTTACCACCTGACTGTTGATCTTGAACAGTCTAGTCTTATCCTACCTTGTCAAGAGGTATGATATCAGACTTTCAACATGGAAGATTTCCACTTAAACAGTTTAAACAAACATACACTTGGTATCAAATGCAATCCCGAAATAGGCTTATGATAGGTCTACACGGGAGCTTGGACAAAAGATACTAAGACCTTAACCAACATGTGTACTCATTAATAATACTCGCTACCACACCACATGTTGAACAATCTCTGCGGATTGACATTTAGTATAAATTCACAACAAGCCGTGACAAAAGGCTACCCTAATTGAATGATTCACTGTTAGTAGAGAACACCAATGTAGAAGAACGGATAGATAGCCAATTCATCTCCCCCCAACTAGTGACAAGTTAAAAGAGGGAGATTCTCTCCGTTTAGTCCTATACTACTGACTTTGAAATCTTCATACGTGACAATACCGCTTACCACCCGACTGACGATCTCGTTCAGTCCACGCTTTCTGTACCTAGTACAAGGAGTAACATTTTATGAATAAATCTGAACACCGACACCAACTCATACGAGCTCTTGTAACGAAAAACAAGATTCATACTCAAGCTGAGCTACAAGCTCTTCTTGCCGATAATGATATTCAAGTTACACAAGCTACACTTTCAAGAGATATTAAAAGTATGAACCTTTCAAAAGTACGAGAAGAAGACAACTCTTACTACGTGCTCAATACAGGTTCAACCTCAAAATGGGAAAAACGTCTCGAAATTTACATGGAAGATGCTCTTGTCTTGATGCGTCCAGTTCAACACCAAGTCCTACTAAAAACCCTTCCTGGACTTGCTCAATCCTTTGGTTCTATCATTGATGCATTGAGCTTCCCTGACGCTATCGCTACTCTCTGTGGCGATGATGTCTGTCTCGTCATCTGTGAAGATGCAGAAGCTGCTCAAAAATGCTTTGAAGAATTGAAAAAATTCGCTCCACCATTTTTCTTTGAAGAATAACAAAATTCCGTGTCTGATGTGGCACGGAATTTTGTTATATTCTTTACTGAGATGGATTTTCTTTTTTAGTTCGTGCCAATCTCAGGGCACGATTTGGATTGAGACGATTAAATAGTTCTTCCAATTTCTTTTCATTCCAAACATCTGCGGCGGAAACAAAGTTGCCATCCGCATCTCGGAAAGATATCGGTTTATCTCCCATATCAGTCTCCTAGTCTACAAATTCAAACTCAAATTTACCAATGCGGACCAAGTCACCATCTTTAGCACCACGCGCACGAAGGGCTTCATCAACCCCCATACCACGAAGCTGGCGAGCAAATTTCATGACTGATTCGTCACGATCAAAGTTGGTCATATTGAAGAGTTTCATGAGTTTTTCACCAGAAAGTACCCATGTGGCATCGTCATCACGACTAATTTCAAAGGCTTTTTCTTCCTCATCAAATCCATAGTAAGCTTCTTCTTCCATATCGGACTCGTCATAGAGCAAGAATTCTGGTGTCTTGTCTAACAATTCAGCTGTAGCATCCAAAAGCGTAGCCAGACCTTGCTTTGTCAAACCAGATATTGGGAAGATAGCTGGTAACTCTTCAAATTCATCGTAGTTTTCAGCTAATTTTTTCTTGAATTCTTCAAGATTTTCCTGACTCTCAGGCATATCCATCTTATTGGCTACAATAATCTGTGGACGCTCCATGAGACGGAGATTATATGACTCCAGCTCTTTATTGATGGCAAGATAATCCTCATATGGATCACGCCCTTCGTTAGCTGACATATCAATGATGTGAAGGATGACACGTGTACGCTCAATGTGACGGAGGAACTGAGTTCCCAGACCGACTCCCTGACTAGCCCCTTCAATCAAACCTGGCAAGTCTGCTACTGCAAAGGATTCACCTGATTGGGTACGAACCATACCTAAATTTGGCACAATGGTCGTAAAGTGGTAGGCACCAATTTTAGGTTTAGCAGATGTGATAACACTTAAAAGTGTTGATTTCCCTACAGATGGGAAACCTACTAAACCAACATCTGCCAAGATTTTTAGTTCCAATTGTAACTCACGTTCCTGACCTGGTTCTCCATTTTCAGAGATTTCCGGTGCAGGATTTTTCGGTGTCGCAAAGCGGATATTTCCACGTCCTCCACGTCCACCGTGGGCTACAATAAATTCTTGACCATGTTCAATCAAATCTGTCAAGACCTTGCCAGTCTCCGCATCACGCACAGTCGTACCTTGTGGAACACGAACTCTGAGATCCTCTGCACCACGACCATGCATCCCTTTGGTCATTCCTTTTTCACCAGAATCAGCCTTGAAATGACGGTTATAGCGGAAATCCATCAAGGTACGTAGTCCTTCGTCTACAACGAAGACCACATTACCTCCACGACCACCGTCACCACCCCAAGGACCGCCATTAGGGACATATTTTTCACGGCGAAAGGCAACCATACCATCGCCACCATTACCAGCCTTGACCTTAATCTTGGCTGTATCTAAAAACATACTCATTTTTTCTTCTCACTTTAAAAAAGGGCTGGGAAATCCCAGTCACAAAATTTTCTTGAATCTATTTTATAGATTACTGAGGGCACCAATTGCAGTTGCAAAAATACCCAAAATACTTGCTACTAACATGATAAGTACGATAAGCAAGGTTAATTTCTCAAACATAGTTTTTTTACGTTTTCCATTATCTCCAAAAGCCATTTTTCTCTCCTTCATTACATTCTATTTTCTATTATCTTAGCATGAATTCAGCTAGTTTTCAATAGTCACTTGCTACCGGCGCAATAATCCATAAAATGATATAGGCTACAATTCCTGCCCCATAACAAAATGCAAGAACACCCCATATTACACGAACAATAGTCGGATCAATATCAAAATAATTTGCGACCCCAGCACATACTCCAGCAATTTTTTGATCACTACCACTTCTCATCAATTGTTTTTTCATAGCTATTCCTCTTTCTATTCTTCATGGTCTTTCCAATAATCTCTGATGCTGATTAACTGTGTTTTTGAAGCCCTCAGCATTCGTCTAGAGCCTTTTACAGGCACAGCAACCACCTGTTGCGGTAAATACAAAACTGTCTTAAAGATACGCTGGCTGACCGTATCATCTTTTGCTAAATCTTTCTGGAAGTTATTTGAAATAATGGCATCCAGATAAAACTCATGCACTCGTTTTCCAAAGTTCTCAGCTGAAATCTCGTACAATTTCTCTGATAAGGTATGCTCATCCATATCTGGAGTTGCAATCAGAGCTTCTAAAATGGCCCCAGCCAAATCATGTTCACCGTAGTACAAGGTTCCAAACATCTTATCATTGATGAGATTGTCCAGATAAGGATTTCCGTGAGCAAGGACAGGCGTCCCACTAGCCAAACTTTCCAAGTATGTCAAACCTTGCGTTTCACTTGTAGATGCTGAAATAAAGAAATCTGCTGCCTTATAATAAAGAGCCGTCTCACTAGGAGCAATCATCCCTGTAAAGATGACCGAGTCTTGAATCTCTAGTTTCTGGGCTTGCTCTTTAAGGTCATCCAGATAAGGACCATCCCCAGCTACCACCAGTTTGACCTTGTCTTCTTCTTTCAGAACATCAGCAAAGGCTGCTAATACTGCTTGAATATTTTTTTCATAGGAAATTCTGGAAAGACTAAGCAACATCTGTTCATCATCTTGAATCCCTAGTTTACTACGCAGTTCTTCCAGATTTTCTTGCTTGATTTCCGGACGCTCAAACTTGGCTAATTCAATCCCAGTTGGAATGACCCGTTTTTCAACCTTAACCTTATAGTCAGATAGCAAGTCTCGGACAATCTCACTCGGGCAAATAACCCCATCCACATCATGCAGGAAACCTCTTACTAAGTACTTGACCATACTAGGACGAATCAACATCCCCTTAGCAATATAATGCACGTAGTCTTCGTATTGGGTGTGATAGGTATGGATGACTGGAATCTTCAATTCACGCGCAATCCAAATTCCCAACAAGCCAAGAGAAAATTCTGTCTGAGTATGGATAATATCCAGTTGATATTGTTTAGCAATTTCAAGCGCCTTGCTGAATCCTCGATAGGCAAAGCGGCGATCCTTAAAAGCAAAGAAAGGAACACTTGGAATACGGATGATTTGCCAATCTTCGTAGCGATTGACATCCTTATCTGTCGTAGTAAAGATAAAAACAGCATGCCCCTGCTTTTCAAGTTCTGTTTTCAAGGTTCGAATACTGGTCGCAACACCAGAAACCTGAGGAAAATAGGTATCTGTAAATAAACCAATTCGCATAGATTACCTCACTTTTTACTTTCTCCCTAAAGCGGCTTGTTTCTCATAAAAATCCAACCAGATTTGTAAGAGATGCTCTTCAGAATACTCTCTAGAAATATTCTTAGCTTTTTCTTTCAAATCTTTTAAAGCATCAGGATTCGCTTGATATTCCAGAATAGCTTCTTTCATCTCTTCTCTATCTGCTGTCGCCCGATAATTGCCCTCCAAAATTACCTTATAAAGATCTAAATCACGCAACATAATCGGAGCTTCACAACTGGCAGCTTCTAGGATAGTCATAGGAAAGAGTTCATTGTAACTAGGAAGCAAGAAAAGATCCGCTAGGGCATACAATTCGCGCATCCGCTCTGGCGATACAATACCTGGAAAAATCAAATTTTGAGGGGGATTTTCCATAATTTTCTTATAGCGTTCATAACCATCTGTCATACCACCAAAAGAGAAACCACCGGCCCAGATAAAGGTAATCTGAGGCAATTCCTCAGCCAGACGGATAAAATCGTCAATCCCTTTGCGTTTCTGAACTTGACCAGCACCTACTACGATAAACTGATTGTCACTAAGACCTATCTCCGTACGCAGTCTTGCTACCTCTTCCTGTGGAAGAGGATGCCATTTTTCCTTGTTTACAAAGTTAGGAATATAGGTCACTTTTTCACGTGGAATACCAGCTGCCACCAAATCCTCGATAAACATAGGATTGACCACCACCAAGTGCTCCATCCGGTTGTAAAAAGAAAATACATAGCGTTTCACAATTCCCTTTAAGAAAAATGGAATTTTCAAACTCCCCTCAAGTGTATCAGGCAAGAAATGCACATAGCCAATTTTTCTTCCTGAGCGTTTCTTTTGGAATGTTGATAAATAATAGGGGAAATCAATTGTATGAAAGTGAGTCACATCTGCCTCTATTGGAAGATTTTCTGTAACAATCAATTGGTCCTTGGCATCACGGTGAAGAAGACGAACTAATTCACGGTAAGCACCTGAAACTCCTTGTCCTGCTACTTTCTCACTTGAACTCAACATATTGATGCGTAATTTCTTTTTTTCCATAACTACTATTATATCATTTTCTTTGAATAAAATCAGCAAAAGAAAGGAGAGACTAGAGGAAAAGAAGGGAAATTTCCTTGCTTTTCCAATAATCTCTCACATGTTTTTATTTGTTTACTTAATGCCTAGGGCAATACGTGCATAGCGACTCATTTTTTCAACAGTCCAGGCTGGATACCAAACTAATTTGACCTCAGTATCCGTTACTTCTGGAACCTCTGTCATAGCATCATAAATCTGGTCTGTCAAAAGGTCTGCTAGAGGACAACCCATGGTTGTCAAAGTCATATCAATCTCTGTTTGTCCTGTGTCACCGTCAAAACGAATTTCATAGATCAAACCAAGATTGACAATATCGATTCCCAACTCAGGGTCAATAACTTCTTCCAAGGCTGATAAAATTCGTGTTTTGATGTTTTCAATTTGCTCTTCTGTATAAGCCATATTCATCCTCACTCTTAGTCTTCAATAAAATCACGAAGCGGTTTGCTGCGACTTGGTTGACGTAGTTTTCTCAAAGCTTTAGCCTCAATCTGACGGATACGCTCGCGAGTCACGTTAAAGACTTTACCCACATCTTCAAGGGTACGCATTTTACCATCATCTAGCCCAAAACGCAGACGCAAAACATTTTCTTCACGGTCTGTAAGAGTATCCAAGACCTCATCCAACTGCTCACGCAAGACAATACGAGTTGTATAGTCCACTGGATTTTCAATCACTTCATCTTCGATAAAGTCCCCAAGGTGGCTATCATCCTCTTCACCGATAGGAGTTTCAAGAGATACTGGTTCTTGGGCAATCTTCAAGATTTCACGAACCTTGTCAGGGGTCATATCCATACGTTCAGCGATTTGTTCAGGTGTTGGATCTTGTCCCAATTCTTGAAGGAGATTACGTTGTTCACGAACCAATTTGTTAATGGTTTCAACCATGTGAACTGGGATACGGATGGTACGAGCTTGATCAGCGATGGCACGAGTGATAGCCTGACGAATCCACCAAGTTGCGTAAGTTGAGAACTTAAATCCTTTAGAATAGTCAAACTTATCAACTGCCTTCATCAAGCCCATATTCCCTTCTTGAATCAAGTCAAGAAACTGCATACCGCGGCCGACATAGCGTTTGGCAATAGAAACAACTAAACGAAGGTTGGCTTCCGCAAGGCGTTGTTTAGCTTCGATATCGCCAGCTTCAACTGCTAGCGCCAATTCTTTTTCCTCTTCATTGGTCAAGAGAGGAACGACTCCGATTTCTTTCAAGTACATACGAACAGGGTCATTGACCTTAGCAGAAGTTGACCCAATCAAGTCCTCATCGCTGAGTTCTGGTTCTTCTTCAGAGCTAAGAACACGAGCACTCGGATTTCCTTCGTTATCTGTGATAGAAATCCCTGCATCCTGAATTCGTTGCAAGAGATCTTCAATCCCATCAGCATCCAAGGTAAAAGGAATCACCAGACTTGCATTAATTTCATCATCAGTTGCTGTCCCTTTTTGTTTATGATTACGGATAAATTCTGCTACTTGTACATCAAATGTTGTTACTTCTTTTTGTTTTGTTGCCATTATTACTCCATTCTTCTCTTTTGGGAAATTAAACGTTCCAATTCTTCTAGGGCTGTGTCGGTATCTCCTACATGGCTAGCTTCCTGCACCTTCTTTTTGATTCTCATATTGTCCTGATTCAAGAGAGCCTTGTTTCGAGTCATTTCTACTTCACTAAGTTCCTGAGGTGACATCTCAGATGGTAAATCCTGAGCTAAAACTTGATACCATGCTCTTTCAACTTCCTCTGTCTGCTCTGCTAGAACTTCTGGAGGAAGATTTCCATACTGGCCAAGCAAGTCATATAAAACCTGAAATTCAGGAGTGTCAAATGCAAAGTCTTCTCGCAAACGGTAATCGTTTAAAATAAGGGGGGATTCCATCATTCGATAAAGTAGATGAGCTTCTGCCCTCATAATAGCTGATAACTGCTTGGTGACAGGCATAGTAATTTGCGTCGGTCTGGAAATCCCTTCCATGCGATTCTGCCTTTGTGCCTGACGACTCTCATTAACAATCTGCTCAATCTGGGCATAATCAAAGGACGCCAGACTGTCAGCTAAAATATGTATATAGCTGTTTTGAGCAGTAATAGATTTTTCTTGAACAATCAAGGGAGCTATTTTTTCAATAAACTCAATCTGTGCCTGCAGATTTTCACTGTTTTCAGGCTTATACTGATGAATGTAAAACTCAATCGGACTAATACGAGTTTTCGTTAACAGATAGGCCAAGTCTTCTGGTCCATTTTTTTGTAGATACTCATCTGGATCCAAGTTATCAGGCATGCTGACAATCTGCACAGGCATATCACCAATTTCGTCCAGCGCTTTCAATGTCGCAGCTTGCCCAGCCTTATCACCATCATAAACAAGAACCAACTTCTTGGTTAACCTTTTCAGATGCTCAACATGCTCTCGACTTAAGGCTGTTCCCATAGATGCGACAGCGTTTTCGATTCCAGCCCGATAGGCTGCAATGACATCCATGAATCCTTCCATCAGATAAATCTCACTGGCTTTTCCAGAAGATTTTTTAGCCCTATCCATATGATATAATTCGTAACTTTTGTTAAAAATTGCAGTCGATCGGCTATTTTTATACTTAGAAGTTTGTGAATCCGTTTTCTGCCAGATACGACCTGAGAAGGCAATAACCTTTCCCTGGTCATTTGTCAGGGGAAACATAATCCGATTGTGAAAGGTATCTACAAATTGATTAGCATCCGAGAGATAAAACAGTCCTGAATCTAGGAAATCCTCATCCCGATACTGACCAGACAAACGTTGATAGAGATAGTTTCGTTCTGGAGGTGCTAAACCAATCCGAAAATGCTTGAGCACTTCATCTGTCAAACCACGCTGATAAAGGTAGTTTCTGGCCTCTTCCCCCATGGTCGTTGTCATGAGAATAGCATGATAAAATTTGGCAGCATCTTCGTGCATATCATAAAGAGCTTGGTGGGGTGAAGCTGATTTCTGTTCACTATAAAGCGGTTTTTCTACCTCTATCCCGACACGCTGACCTAAGATTTGGACAGCCTCCATAAAGGGAACCCCTTGGTACTCCTCGATGAACTTAAAGACATCACCTGAGCGGCCACAACCAAAACAGTGGTAAAACTGCTTATCCTCAACAACGTTGAAAGAAGGTGTTTTTTCACCATGAAAAGGACAGAGCCCTAGATAGTTCCGTCCTGCCTTTTGTAAAGAAATCACATCTCCTATGACTTCCACAATGTTGGCATTGTTTTTGATTTCTTCAATGACTTGTTTGTCAACCATACACAATACCTCCATGTTATCATAGTTTACTTTATATAGTATACTTTATTTCAGAAAAAAAGTAAACCATTTCACTCATTTTCCCTACTTTATTCAAAGAGTTGATAATAATCAGAGATTTTCATTTTTGCTTTTTCTTCTTGTTTCAAATCTTGGATAATTCGTCCTTCTTTCATGACAATTAAACGATTGCCATATTTGAGAGCATCTTCCATATGGTGGGTAATCATAAGCGATGTCAGCTGGTCTTTCTTGACAAATTCATCCGTCAATTCCATCAAGGCCACACTGGTCTTTGGATCAAGGGCTGCAGTATGCTCGTCCAACAAGAGTAATTCAGGACGCTTCAATGTTGCCATCAAGAGACTCAAAGCCTGTCTTTGTCCACCAGATAAGAACTCAATTGGTGTATTCAAGTGTTTCTCAAGACCGTTTCCCACTTTTTCAATAGTTGCCTGAAACTCATCCTTATAGCTAGCCAGACGTCTCGGAAACAGTCCACGCTTTTCACCACGAAACTTGGCAATCAAAAGATTTTCAGCGACCGTCATACGAGGAGCTGTCCCCATCTTGGGATCTTGGAAGACTCGAGACAGATACTTAGCTCGCTTTTCTGGCGAAAACTTGGTAACATCTTCACCCAAAATACGGATGGTTCCACTGGTTAATGACAAAGTTCCTGCAATAGTGTTAAAGAGGGTTGATTTCCCAGCTCCATTTCCACCTAAAATCGTGATGAAATCCTGTTCAAAAATTTCTAAGGAAACATCATTTAAAATAATCTTTTCTTCATCAAAGCCATTTTTAACGACTTTGGTTGCATTTTTTAATTCTACAATTGCTGTCATTTGCTTAATTTGGCTCCTTTCAAGATTGTTTGCTTAAATGTTGGAATCATGAGGCAGACTGCTAAAATCACGGCACTGTACAAACGAAGGTAACTTGTATTAAAGCCAAGAGCGATAACTGCCCACACTAAGAATTGATAAGCGATAGAACCTACAACGATGGTAACCAGACGTTCTGCCAAGCTCAAACTCTTGAAGATAACTTCTCCAATAATCAAACTTGCAAGCCCCACAACGATCACCCCGATTCCTCGAGATACATCGGCATACCCTTCTTGCTGGGCAATAAGAGCCCCTGCAAGGGCAATCACACCATTTGATAAGACCAAGCCCATGAGCTCCATGCGTCCAGTATGAATCCCGAAACTTCTAGCCATATCAGGATTGTCACCTGTAGCAATATAGGCTTGTCCGAGTTTGGTATCCAAGAAAAAGAGCATGAGAGCAATAACAAGACTGACAAAGATGAGACCTGTCAAGAGTTGGTTCAAATCTGAATCAAAAGGCAAAACATCCTGGATTTGCTTGGTTCCAAGCAATCCTAAATTTGCACGTCCCATAATCAAGAGCATGATAGAGTGACAGGAAGTCATCACCAAAATCCCTGAGAGCAAGGTTGGGATCTTCCCTTTTGTATAAAGAAGTCCTGCTGCCATTCCAGCCAAACAACCTGCTCCTACAGCAACAAGAGTCGCTAAAAATGGGTTCACTCCTTTGGTTATCAAAGTGACAGCAACAGCTCCCCCAAGAGGGAAGGAACCTTCTGTTGTCATATCTGGAAAGTTCAAAATCCTAAATGTCATAAAGATCCCCAGACCTAAAATAGCCCAGACAAATCCTTGAGAAATAATAGATAATATCATCTGTTTCTTAACCTTTTTCTATATGATGTCTATTGTAAAAAATTAGAGGAGATGTCCCCAACTCCTCCATTACAGATTATTCGATCACTTGCCCTGCTTCTTTTAGAACAGATTCAGGAATCGTAATACCTAGCTCTTGTGCCATTTTTTTGTTGATTACTGATTTACCAGTTGAAAAGACATTTACTGGAGTATCGGCTGGTTTTGCACCTTTCAAGACTTGTGCAATCATTTTACCAGTTGCCACACCAAGGTCGTGTTGGTCAACTACAACGGATGCCAAGCCACCTGCTTCTACCATGGCAGTTGCGCTTGGGTAGATTGGTTTTTTAGCTGATTGGTTGCTTGATACAACAGTTGAGAAGGCTGAGGCAATAGTGTTATCAATTGGAACCCAGATAGCATCAACCTTACTAGTCATAACGTTAACTGTTGAAGCAATTTCATTTGTTGAAGGAACTGCAAATGTTTCCACTGTCAAACCTGCTTTTTCAGCATAAGCCTTAAATTCTTCAACCTGAGTTTTGGAATTATCTTCGCTACTTGAGTAAAGAGCTCCGATTGTTTTCACATTTGGTGTAAGAGCCTTAATAAGTTCAACTTGTTGTTGAGCTGGATTATGGTCAGATACCCCTGTAATGTTGCCACCTGGTTTTTTCAAATCTTTGACCAAGTTAGCACCAATTGGGTCTGTAATAGCGGCCATGATAACCGGTAGGTCTTTTGTGGCACTAGCCAAACCTTGAGCAGCTGGTGTCGCAATACCAACCACAAGGTCATTCCCATTTGCAACCAATTGTTTACTCATTGTCGCAACCTTACTTTGGTCACCTTCTGAGTTCATAAAATCTATTTTAACTTGATCATCTTTATATCCTTCTTCTGCAAGTCCATCTTGGATCCCTTTATAAATCAAATCAAGAGATGGATGGCTCACAAACTGAAGGACACCAACTTTGGCAATTTTCTTTTCATTTTTAGCTTCTGGTTTATTCATTGAAGAGTAAATCAGACTTCCTGCTACTAAGACTGCTAATGCAGCGATAATTCCAATTAAACGTTTATTTTTCATGCTATTTCTCCTTTTTATTCCTTTAAAATACTTCACTTATCTAATACTCTTCGAAAATCTCTTCAAACCACGTCAGCGTCGTCTTACCGTAGGTATATGATACTGACTCTGTCAGTTCTATCCACAACCTCAAAACAGTGTTTTGAGCAGCTTGCGACTAGCTTCCTAGTTTGCTTTTTGATTTTCATTGAGTATAAACAAGCGACGCCATCGTTTTCTTTCCATACTAACCTCCATCAAAAAGTCCTCACACAAAAACTTGTGTGAGGACGTCGATGCGCGGTACCACCTCAATTATAGGGAATTTCCCTATCGCTCTGTCTCGCAATAACGAGATGCACTGTAAGGTGTGCACACCGAATTTTTATGATTTCAAATTCTAAATACCATTCAGCCCAATTTTCATCATCATCACTTATCTGTTTTCAGCGACCACAGACTCTCTAAAAAGTTTATATGATTACTTTTCTGAATGGTTAAATTATATCATTTTTCAACTACTTGTCAAGACTCTTTTCGAATTTTTTTGAAAGATTCAAAAACTTCCCCTATAGAAAAGAGGAAGTTTGATAGGTATCAGCCTGAATTACGCAATCCTGTCGCAATTCCGTTGATGGTTGTATGGATTAATTTTTCTTGGTCGCTAGATAATTCTCCTCGGCGTTGACGTTTAATCAACTCCAACTGGATATAGTTGAGGATATTAAAGTAAGGCATACGGTAATCCAAACTCGCTTTTAGATATGGATTTTCAGCCAAGAGTTCATCATAACCTTCGATAGCCAAGATAACTTCCTTGGTAACTTGCCATTCATTTAGAATAGTCTCATAGATTGCTTTTACTTCTTCATCCTCACACAGTTTGGCATATTCAAAAGCAATGTTCATATTTGATTTTGACAAGACCATATCGACATTTGAAAGAAGCGATTGGAAGAAAGGCCAATTTTGGTACATATCTCGTAGGATAGCGATATTCTCTGGATTTTTATCGATAAATTCTTTGAAGCTTGAACCAACCCCATACCAGCCAGGGAACATGACGCGGCTTTGCGACCATGAGAAGACCCAAGGGATAGCTCGCAAACCACCGATTTCAGTAATAGTCTTACGAGCGGCTGGACGAGAACCAATGTTAAAGCTTGAAATAGCCTTGATTGGACTTGACTCGAAGAAATAATCATAGAAATGGTCATTACCAAAGACCAAATCACGGTAGATATCGTAACTACGGTCCACCACTTGGTCCATAATAGCTTCATAACGATTTGAGGTATTGGTATCACTCTTCTTCTGAGTAATCATACGGTTAATGGCTGCTGAAACCAACATTTCAAGGTTATAGTAAGCTGCGTCTTTATTACCGTATTTATTCCCGATTACTTCACCCTGCTCCGTCAAGCGGATACGATCCTTAATAGACTTGAGCGGTTGAGATGTGATCGCCTCATAGGTTGGTCCACCACCACGACCAACAGTACCACCACGGCCATGGAAGAAGGTAACCTTAACGCCAAATTCATCTCCAATAGCAGTCAATTGTTGTTGAGCCTTGTAGAGGGTCCAACATGATGATAGGTAACCACCATCTTTATTACTGTCAGAGTAGCCCAACATGATTTCTTGATAGTTATTGCGTGAAGCAATCCATTTCTTGGCAAGAGGAAGAGAAAGATATTCTCTCATGGTTTCTTCTGAATGGTCCAAGTCTTCAATTGTTTCAAAGAGAGGTACAATTTGAACACGGGCTCTTTCTTTATCAACTAACCCTACTTCTTTTAGCAAGATAGCCAATTCCAACATGTCTGATACGCTGGTTGCATGTGAAATGATAGTCTGGCGAATGACGTCATCACCCAACTTATCTTTCAACTTACGAGCAGCCTTGAAAATAGCCAATTCTTTTTCGAGTAACTCTGATTTTTCAACATGAGTGGCAGAAAGAATACGTGGATCTTCCTCTAATTCTTTCAAAAGAAGCTGGCATTTTTCTTCTTCACTGAGTTCGCTATAATGAGAATGAATACCTGCTGATTTCAAGAGTTCGGCCACACAAGCTTCATGAACACTAGAATCTTGACGCATGTCAATAGATGCCAAATAAAAACCAAAAATTTCAACTGCCTGAATCAGCTCAACAAAATCACCAGAAATCAGTGCTTCACCCTTATTTTCCAAGAGGGAATCACGAATGGTAATTAAATCCTTATAAAAATCATTAGCTGTTTCATAGCGAGCTCCAACTTCCTTATCTTCAATCAGATAAGTTTTTGTTGATTGGATTTTTGATTGAATATCAAACAAGGCACGACGATACAGCTCTTTTTCACGATAAATAGAGTTGTCCTTGGATTGACGAGCCATTTCTCTAACTTGCTTGCTCACATTGACAATACTGGTTGAGAGAGAGAACTCACGATAAAGTTGGTAAATTTTTTCATCATAGTAGTTCATGATGACTTCACACTGAGTCATAGCAGATTGTTTCAAGGTATCTGCTGTAACAAAAGGATTCCCATCACGGTCTCCACCAATCCACATACCCATGGTAATTGGTTTTGGATGTTTCAACTCCAAGCCATGTTTTTTAGCCAGACGTTTGTACTCAGCAGTCAAATGAGGAACTGCCTTCAGGAATGAACTATTGTAGTATTCCATAACATTCGTGATTTCATTGGTTACTTTCAATTTCTTTTCACGAATCATGTCTGTTTGCATGATAATCTCAATGTAACGACGGAGATCATTATGCCATTTTTCCTTATTAATCAAACCTAATTTCACATCACGGTACTTACGCAAAAGCGTATGGATATGATTGGTCAAATCCAACATACTCTTACGTTGTACTTGTGTTGGATGGGCAGTCAAAACAGGGACAACATTCAAGTGTTCAAGAATTTCAACCGCATTTTCTTTTTCTGCAACCATTTTGATCGTTGCTGATAATTTACCAAGATAATCTTGATCAATATTATTTTGGTGGTTGATTTCATAAGCCAAATCCACATCTTCTGAAATATTAATCAAAAGAGGCAAGATAGAGAAATAGCGTGAAATATAAGCCATTTCATCATTTGTCAGACTAGTAACCAATTGGTTCAAGCCCTGATAATCTTCTTGAGTTGATAATTCTTTCAACTCCATGATTTTTGCAAAAGTCTCTGGGGCAAGCATATTTTTAGTGATATCTTCTAACAATTCTGTTAAAATCAATACTTCTTCTTGCACGACAGCTTTATTACTATAGTTTTCTAATTTTTGAAGAGACATAGGTAATCCTTTCCACTATCAACTCTACATATAGTTTGATGAGTGAGTTTCTAACTCCTCATATAATTGGGCACGTTTTTCACTTGCATCAATATTTAAGACAAAAGCAATGGCTACAGACAAGACTAGGAGACTGTTCCCTCCTTGTGATAAGAAGGGGAAGGTTACTCCTGTCGAAGGAATAATGCCAGAAATTCCACCGATATTGACAAATACCTGTACCAGCATCATCCCCCCAACCCCAATCGCCATCATGGAATTAAAGGGATTCTTAGCACGAATACCGACTAGGATAATTCGTAAAATCAGGAAAAAGACAAGTGCTAAAATCAAGCTGGCTCCCACAAATCCAAACTCTTCAATAACAATTGAAAATACAAAGTCTGTATGGGCCTCTGGTAAATAACCACGTTTTTCGATTGAATTTCCTAAGCCTAGACCAAACCACCCACCATTTACCATAGCAAAGTAGGAATTTGCAAGTTGGTGGCCTGACCCTGCTAAATCAGCAAAGGGATTAAAGTAGGCACTGAAACGCTTAGCAACGTAACCAAATACTGGAACTTTTGAAAACTTATCAACCCCGATCATAGAAATAGCTGATAAGGATAGGGCTGAAACTCCAAATAATACACCGATAAAGGCTATAAACCAACGATGAGCAATTCCACTAACTGTATACATAATCAAGGCGACCAGAGCTAGGATGGTAGCATTCCCCAGATCTGGGAAAATAGCCAAACTTCCTATCATGACTAGTAGGACGAAGCGCCAATCATTAAAAGCACGAGGTATCCATTGATTTTGAGTTAAAACTTGAAAATCGTAAATACCAATTTCATCCTGTTGTTTTGAAAAACGTTGGGCCAAGTACCAGACGATGATAATCTTCAAATACTCAGCTGGCTGAATGGTCAAAGGTCCTACTGAAATCCAACCATAGGCTCCATTGACTGGCGTACCAATTAAGCGAGCCAGAGCCAAAAGAATCAGCTCAACAAACATAATAATAAATAGCAGTCGTTCTTTTCTTAAAAAATTAAGTTTCAGCTTATATATCAAGGCAATCAATATTAAACTAAGTATCCAAAACATTCCCTGACTTCGAACCAATTGGAGGGCACTTTTACCTTCTTCGATAAGAATGGCACTGGTTGTAGAATAAACTACAATCAAGCCCAAAATAGATAAAAGTAAGTAAGGGACTAGAATAGAATAGTTTAACAGGTGCCTCTTACTAATCTTCATAGTATCACCAATCTAATGAGAACAAAAGAAATTATTCCCAAATTCCGCTTATTTTCTAGTTTTGATTGCTATTATACCATTTTTTCCGAAAGAAAAAAACTCTTACCCTTAAGATAATAGATTTTCTCATAAGAAAAAGAGCGCTGGGCTCTTTTTTGTTTCAAAAAACCAATGACTTTTACATCATTGGTTTTCTGCTATATTCGTTTATCAGAAAGATTTACTTAATCTTCTTTCTTCTTGCGAGCTACAAGACCAAATCCACTCAAGACTCCAAGAAGTCCAAGCGCTGCAAGGCTAGCATTGTCTTCTGTACCAGTATTTGGAAGTTCTCGTTGACCATCCATATACTGTGGTGTAGCAGGTTCTGCTAGTTGTTCTGGTGTCGCTGGAGCTATTGGTCGTTCAGGTGTCTCTGGTGTCGCTGGAACTGGACTTGGTGCAGGACTAGGTTCTGGTTGTGGCTCTGGCTGAGGAGCTGGAGCTGGTTCCGGTTGTGGCTCTGGCTTAGACTCTTCAGGAATCTTCAACTCTGGAATTTCCACTTTAGGAGCTTCATTTGGTTTTGCAACCTCTTCAACTACTTCACGGTAGTAATAGTTTACGACCTTACCACCAACTGGAACAATTCCGTCTTTATCTTCAGGTACTTTTACTAGATCATAAGAAGTTGTTCTTGTGATTACATTTCCGTTTTCAACAACTTTTTCAACTTTACTTGGAATAACTTTCGCTTCAGTTGTATAATTTGAGCCAATTTCTTTTTGACCTTGGTCATCACTTGGAGCTAATTTAGTTTCAGTGTTTTCAATGTAGTAGTTTACAAGAACGGGTGCCTTCTTCATGACAGTTTCAGTTGTTACAACTGGACGGTAATAGTAATTTACTACTTTACCCTCAACTGGAACTGTCCCTTCTTTATCACTAGGCACACTTACCAACTCATATCTTGTAGTTTTTGTTACTACACGGTCTGGTAAGTCCTCAGTTTCAACTTTTGGTTCAATCACCTTAGTTTCTGACGTATACTTAGATCCAATATCCTTTTGACCTTGGTCATCACTTGGAGCTAATTTAGTTTCAGTGTTTTCAATGTAATAATTTACCAACACAGGCGCTTTCTTCGCTACTTCAGTAGTATTAACTACTGCTCGGTAGTAATAATTAACAGTTGTTCCACCCTCAGCAATCTTACCATTCGCATTATCTGGTGTAGCTACTAACTCATAAGTAGTTACTGTCGTAACTGTTTTCTCTGGTAAGTCTTGAACCTCTGTTTTTGGTTCAATCGTTTTAGCTTGAGTTGTGTAGTCAGACTTAACTGGTAAGTCTGCTTGGTTTTCACTAGGTGCTAGAGAAGTCGTTGTATTTTCTAGATAGTAGTTAACGTTCAGAGGGGCTTTCTTCTCACGGTAGTAATGTGTTACCACAGAATTACCATCAGCAACAACTTTATAAGCTCGAATAGGTGTAATTACCTCACGTTTGTTATAAGTTGTTTCATTATGAGAGCTTTCAGCTGTAGCTGAGAAACCATTGGCATCATCAGATAATCGTAAAAATCCATCTGAATCAGGTTGCACCTCATTCGAATTTTCATTATCATGATCAAAACTAACACCTTTATAAAATTTATAAACAGGCATAGTTTCTACTGTTGTCACCGTCACCGAACCATCATCGTTAACTTTAACTGAACCTTTTTTAACTAAATCAGATGTTTCTTCCTTGGTTACAGTATCTTGACCTTCAAGATAGTTAGACAATATATTTTCTTTAGTGACTAAATGAGTACGTTTTGTTGTTGTAATTGTTTCCAGTTCTAAACTAGCAGTATCTAAAATCTTATAATTTTTCTCAACTTTTACAGTAGTTTCAATATCACCTGAAATAGATTTTGTTTCCTTAACATTCGAAAATGTTAGATTTTCAAAATTACTGTGAATATTAGATGAGTTTGGACTAAGTAGCTTAGAAGCTTCTTCACTATTAGCTAAGAATTGGTCACCTTCGGTTGAACCATCTGAAACAAAGTAGTATTTACCTCGAATGTTACTTAAAGTTGAATCTTTTACATAAGCAACTTTCAAGCCTTTGCTCTCTAAAGTAGTAGCTACCGAATCCAAATAAGCATCCACTTTAGACTTAGCAGCCCTTATTTTCTCTTTATCTGAATCACTAGTTGCCTCATTTTCTGCAAATTTTAAAATTTCATATAAAACGTAATACGATTCATGATTTTTTAAAACGTCCTTTATACTAGGATTAGTATTTACAGGTAAAACATTATAGTCAGGTAAATTAAAGAAAGGTTTCAAATCTTCCTTTATAAAAGCTTTACCAGACCCAGCTGAAAAATCAGCAATTTTATCCCCTGTTACAGTTCGTTCCACATCATCAGATGTACCAAAAATACCATCTTTACCAGCTTCTAAAATATTAGCTGTTTGATTTGCATCTATTTGCTCTAACACATAAGTAGGATTATCAAAATTTACAGAACTATCAGTATCGACAACATCTGGAATCACTTCATAAGTTGGTGAACTATAACGTTTTTTAGTTTTCACAAGACTAGGATTTGCCACTGCATAAGTATCTTTATCTAATACAAGAATAGAGTCGCCTTCTTGAAGAGTTACATTTGCTTTCGTGAAGTCTTTAGCATTTGCAAGACCTGCTTTCCATTTAGAAACAGCATCTTCATCGCTTGATACCCCGTCAGTTTCTACGAACTTACCGTAGTGACCGTCAGAAGTTTCTTCGACAAGATAAACTTTACCTGTCGTTTTTGTATAATCAATTTCCCCTAGTTTGTTGTGCATTCCTTCTGGTGACACACTTGCTTCGATATCGTTGAATTGAGTTTTACTATACTTAGCTTTGTCAGCACCCTCAACCTCAGAGCGTGTACGTTCATAAACCTTACCGTTCAATTCAAGAGTGTCTTCTTTACCTGTTTCTTCAGAAACAGTAATCCCCTTTTTATCAACAGTTGACTCACGGTAGTCTTTACCGTCTGTATCTGCGGCAAGACCTTTCTTATCGTAAGGAGTTGTAATTGTTCCTTGACCTGTCGCTACTGTTTCAGTTTTCAAAAGTGACTTATCTTCTTCCAACTTGTAATTTACAGTAGTCTCAGAAGTGACAGTTAGCACATCCGAACCGTCAGCGTCACCTTTATTTTCGTTAGCTTTAGTAGGTTCAGCAACCCCTTTATTCAAGACTGCATCGAATTTAGCAACTTTACTGGTATCAGTATCATCTGTGAATGTATTCGTATTTTTAGAAGTTGTCTTATCGACACTATCTACCAATGCAACCTCACTTCCACCTGCACCATTTACAACATCTGCCGAAACTGATTGTGTTGTTGTAACTAAACCAACACCTAGTGCAAGAAGTGTTGCACCGATTAATTTTGAATCAGTTCTACCATTCTTATATTTACGGAAAGAAAAAATTTCACGCTTGTTGTCTCTAAACATTCTTTACCTCGCAATATTAAAATTAAATACAATCCTTCCACTTCTTTCAGAAAGATAAAGGCTTTACTACTATATTTTAGCTAATAAATCCTAAATACTTAACCTAAAATCAAGTATCGGTATAATTCTAACACAGTGTCTTTAGTATAGCAAGAATAAAACCTTGAAGATTTAAAGCACCTACCTATTCGATAATCGAATAGTAAAGATTTCAATTCTTCAGATGTACGAAAAACCTTAGTATTTTCACATTTACTTGCATAAAATTTATGTGCTAAATCTACATCAGAAAGCAAACAAACCAAACCACATGAAGATGCTTCAACAGCAGCATTTGCAAAACATTCGCTCATAGAACAAGAGATATAACCCTCATGATTCTCATAAGGAACATTTTCAACAAATCCTTTAAAATGAACATTATCAGGTAAATCTTCTTCAGTATAACCTACAGGTAAATTTCCATAAATCGTCAATTTACTATCAGGTAACTCCCTAAACGCCTCAATCGCCCACTCACAACGTTTCAAAAAAGTCATGTTCCCTACAATACACCAATCTGTTACAGAAGTGTACTCTTTTTCTATACCCTCTTTTACATAAATCGGGGGCAAGAACCGGACCAAATTAGATCCTAATCGCTCTTCCAAAACTGGACTTGCAACTAAATTTTGACACCAGTTTTGTAAGACAAACTTCATTTGAGTGTCTAAAATATTGTAATGAGTATATGCAAACAAGGTACGACCTGTGTTTTGGAAGAACTTCCTCAATTGAAGAGGGTATTCATTAACCATATCGATGATAAAGCGATCTTCGACTGTAGAATTGTTAGCTAGATAGAGACTGACTAGCTGCCATTGGGTATAGGTTTCACCACTTCTTAGATTTTGATAAGAATGGTAATTTTCACTCACATCCCCTTTGAGTAATTCTCCTTTACTATCATAAAGAGTGAACAACTTTTCTTGATGAGAATATCGATACAATAGTTGAGAGGTATAACATTCAACACTTCCATCTTGATAGCGAATAAGACCAACATACCCCTCATTTGTAGACTCAACCCTAACAACACCCTTTAGCTCTTCTACAAAATCTTTTTTTACACTGGGTTTCTGTCTAGCTAGATCTGACTGATCATAAATAACATGGTGAAAATCTTCAAATCCAAGATTTTCAAGGGTTTCAACAAAATTTGGTACAAAATTCTCTAAATTTGTTAAAACAAGTTCCTGTTCTACCTCTAAACTTTTAAAGATTTCCTGACGTGCTAATTGACTTCTTTCAAAACCATAAGAACTTACAGGAACTACTTCTTTAATTGTAAATACTTTAACCATGGTTTATTTTAATACATCCTCCAATCTTAAACCACGACTTCTTGCTAGTCTCGCACGAAAAGTCATGCCACGTTTATAACGTTCTGATAAACGATAGTAGGTTGTTACTATATTCAAAACTAAAGCATTATCCTTTGTAACCATTCGAGACCACAAATGCCAATCTTCAAATCCATCACACTTAGCATCATAGCCTCCTGCCTCATCATAGGCAGAGCGTTTAAAGATAACAGTTGAATGATTAAAGACATTTCGATAAGCAAGCTCTAACCATAATTTTTCTCCTGATAAGTGATGAGATGGATTCCGTTTGATTTTATCTATTATGGCATCTTCTTCTGCGACGACTCTAGCTCCGATAAGGTCCAATTGAGGATTTTTCTCTAACTTTTGCAAGAGAAAATCTAAGTGCCAAGGCATCCATACATCATCTGCATCTTGTCTGGCTACATATTTCGTTTGAGACAGGCTGACTCCATGATTTAAAGTTTCTGAAATCCCTTTATGACTTTCCCTGATATACTGTATTCGCTCGTCTACTAGATAAGGCTTACATATTTCCTCTGTATTATCTGTCGAGCCATCATCAACAATTAGCAGTCGAAAGGCTTGGTGGGTTTGGTTTAAGACTGAATCAATCGTTTGACTAATGGTTTCAGCCCCATTATAGACAGGCATAACAATATCAACAGGTGTGTCTGATTGAGACACATTTTGATAGGGCACACCTCGTTTTGCAAAAACATTTGATTCATGAGTTGTTAAAAAAGTCCGATACCCATGAACTGATACACCCTCTATATTTTTGACCATCAAAAGCGAGGTTGAGTAAAAACCATGTACCTCAACGAACTCATACTCCTCCAGTAAAAAATAAATTTCTTCTTCAAAGCAAAATATAGTTTCTTTCAATTTATCTTGATAGGGATTCAAAGGTACTCTAGGATGGGGATAGTAGTAGTCAATCTTCTGTTCATCTAAAATTTTAGCCGTCAATTTTTGGGTAATTTCCAAATCTTCCTGATAAAAGAGGGAGCCTAAAAACTGCCCAAGAAAAACGCGAATTTTCTTACCATTTTTAGCTCTTTGAAAATTACCTGGTTCAAGATGAAGCTTTAGAAAAACCTGCTTCTCTTTTGGGAAAAGGAGACAGTCCTCAAATACCGTGAAATGTCTATTTGACAAAGACATGACCTGTCTCAAGGTAAAGTTTGTATACGGAATATCCCTCTCATTTTCTTGTGTATACATACTGTAAGGGACAATAGAAGTACTTCCATCATCAAAGGTATACAGACTCATCGTGCTAGGTTTAAAGATACTAAGAGCTACAGGATTGTCTAAGCTTGCTAGATAGAGATTACAAATTGACCTGCCTTTCAGAACCTCCTGAATATCATTCAAAACTGTCTTCCCTTCTAAAACAATGACTTCCTTACAAAATTCTTTCATCCGTTCAGCATAAAAAGTCTGTCTCGCATCATTTGACATTTTTAGATAAATTCCAATAAAGTCTTCTGTAATAGTCTGAACAACTTCCCTAGCGACCATCACCTGGAAGGGTGATGAGCAAAAAATTATATTCTCCAAATTTAATTCCTCCTAATTTTCTTACTGAGCATCTTGCTTTTGCGCAATCACCTCTTGCCACCAATCTTCATGTTCTTGATACCAACGAATATCTTCTTTTAATCCCTTATCAAAATCCACGTATAGAGGCGTAAAATCTAATTCAGTATATAACTTACTAGCGTTAATTCCATAGCGAAGGTCATGTCCCGATCTATTTGCTATATACTTAAAATCGTCCTGAGATTTTCCTAACTGCAACGAGATTTTTTGTAGAACTTCAACATTCGTTCGCTCATTATTTACCCCAATCAAGTAGGTCTCACCAATACCACTCTTGTTAATAATAGTGTCGATAGCTTGGCAATGGTCTTTCACATGAATCCTGTCACGAACATTAACCCCATCTCCATATAGGATTTCCTGCTAACCAGTTAAAAGATTGGGGATTTGTCTTGGGATAAATTTTTCAAGATTTTGATAAGGTCCATAATTGTTTGAACAGTTGGAAATCGTGGCCCTGACTCCAAAAGAACGAACCCAATCTTTTACCAATAAATCAGCAGAGACTTTTGTAGCAGCATAAGGAGAACTTAGATTGTACTGCGTTTTTTCAGTGAATTTATACTTATTTTCCAATGGAAAGTCCCCATAAACCTCATCTGTTGAAATATGGTGGAAACGGATATCATACTTTCTAGCTAAGTCTAAAAAATTGTGCGTCCCGACGATATTACTTTTCACAAAAATAGACTTGTCATTAAAAGATTCCGCCGCAAAATGAACAATCAAATCAGCTCGTTCATCAATCTGTTTACTTAATTCCAAATCAAAAACAGAAGCAACAAATAATCTCATCAAACTTATAAAGCACAATGCCTTTGGCTTTAGGAACTTTAAAAACTTTAAAAAACGAATTTTCATCGCTCTGAACATCAAAAAAGAAAGGACGAAATTTGTCCTTTCTCGAGCTTAGCTTTTCTTCAACCCACTACAGTTGACAAAGAGACATTCTATTTTATTCTTTTGAAGAACTGCTTGAGCTTGAATCTCCACCACCGATATATTGGGTAAAGATATTTTGGAAGGCTTGATCTTTAACCTTGATATTGGCTGCTTGCAATTCTTTTCCGACAATACTTTGAACAAATGATGCATCATTTTGTTTTTGAGTCAAGATAACAGTTTTCAATTTTTCTTTGTAGTCATCGATATTAGATGACTTTTCTGTTTTCTTAATGAGTTTTACAATGTAATATTGACTGCTGTATGCTTGAGTACCAGTAGCTGTAATGACATCAGAAATGCCGTTAACATCCAAGGCAAAAGCTGCTTTCTTAACTTGATCTGGTAGTTCTGTTGAAGCTGAATCAAAAGTGATTTCACCACCATTCGCTTTGGTTTTCTCATCAGTTGAGTTATCTTTAGCTAATTGAGCGAAATCTGCGCCACTTGCCTTAGCTTTTTCGAGGACTTCTTTCGCTTTATCCTCATTATCAAGACGAATAATTTGAGCAGTTACGTCCGGAGTATAGCTCTCAAATGCTTTCTTATACGCTTCATCAGTTAATTCAGCTTCTGCAGCCTTTTTAACTGCAAATTCAACTAATTTACTTGTACGAATTTGTGCTTTACGTGTTTCAAGAGTCATACCTGATTGTGATAAGACACGTTGGTAATTCTCACCATATTGTTTTTCTTCTCCAGAAATGATTTCATCGATTTCTTTGTCATCTACCTCTGAGCCATATTGCTTCTCAAATACTTTTTGGATGGTCATGTTCAACAAGACTTGTTGGGCTGAAGGATTGATTTTCACTTGCTCATAAAATTGATGTTCTGTGATGACATCCCCTTTCATGCTGATAAGGTCTGCCCCTTCTGAACCTTTCGAACAAGCTGCTAAAGTTGCTACTGATAATAGTGTAATGGCACCTGCCAATAGTTTTTTCTTCATGTCTACTCCTTTGAGATAAGTGTTACCCTATCTATTTTACTATATTTTCTTAAATTTTTCTGAAAATTATTCGCTGTCAAGCAATTGAACATCTGCTGCATTTTTACGAAGCATGAGAATGCCGTCCCCTAAAGGTACTAATGTTGCAGTGAGTCCTGGATTGTCTAAAGTTGCATCAAATAATCTTTGAAGGCCTCGATAAATAGTTCGCTGGCCACGACGAACCTCCATAATGTCCTTGGCAACATCACCACCTTGGAAGATATCATCCAAGACAACCACACCACCGACTTCCAAATGTTTGAGGATTTCTGGCAGAAAGACGATGTATTTAGACTTGGCTGAATCCATAAAGACGAAATCATAGGACTCTGTCAAGGTAGATAAGACATCTACCGCATCTCCTTCTAGGAGCGTAATTTGCTTGCGACTGTCAAACTGGGCGAAATTTTCCTTGGCAAAACCAATCATTTCTGGATTGCGGTCAATGGTTGTAATCTTAGCATTTGGCGCATGTTCAGCCATCAAGAGGGCTGAAAAACCGATAGCCGTCCCAATTTCTAGAATGTTTTTTGGTTGCATAGTTTCCATGAGAAAACGGAAATAAGCAACCGTTTCATGGGGAATGATAGGAATATTTTCCTTGCGAGCAAAGTCTTCCAATTCTTTCAAAGAGCCTGTTACTTGCTTTTGACGCTGACGCATCAAGTCCACAATTTCTTCCTTGACAACAGGACGACGCATGTTATGATTGGCATTCTTACTATATGATTCAACCATCTTATGCCAATCCCAATTTTTCAACAAGGGCTTCAAACTCATTCAAACGACGTTCGAAGACTGCAAAGGCATCGTTGAGATAGTCTTCCTTCTCCATATCAACACCAGCTTTTCTCATGACATTAAGTGGATAGTCAGACTTACCTGCCTTGAGGTAGTCGATATAACGGTCACGGTCTTCTTGACTACCATGAACAATCTTTTCAGCCAGGGCTGAGGCTGCTGCAAAACCTGTTGAATATTGGTATACATAGTAGTTATAGTAGAAGTGTGGAATGCGAGCCCACTCGTATTGGATTTCAGGATTGTCTTCCTTACTCAAACCATAATACTCTTGGTTCAAGTCTGCGTAGAGTTTATTTAAGAAATCGCTTGTCAAGACCTCCCCGTTTTGGTCTGCTTGGTGGATTGCGTGCTCAAACTCAGCAAATTGAGTTTGACGGAAAACTGTTCCACGGAAACCATCTAGAAAGTTATTGAGAATAGCAAAGCGCGTTGCATCATCTTCCACTTCTTCCAATAATTTCTCCGTCAAGATATTTTCATTGGTAGTCGATGCAATCTCAGCCAAGAAGATAGAGTAATCCCCGTAAACATAAGGCTGCGTTTCGCGAGTATAGCTGGAATGCATGCTGTGACCTGTTTCATGAACAAGAGTAAAGAGATTGTCTAGATTGTCCTGCCAGTTAAGAAGCATAAAGGCATTTGTATCGTAAGAACCACCAGAGTAAGCTCCTGAACGCTTGCCTTGATTTTCGTAAACATCAATCCAACGCTCACTGAAGGCACGTTTGACACGGCTCAAGTAATCCTCACCCAAGACTGCCAAAGCATCTTCTGCCTTTTTCAAAGCTTCTTGGTAAGTAAAACTGTATTCGACAGACGAAAGCGGTGTGTAGACATCGTACATTTTGAGGTCTGAAATCCCCAAAATCTTTGAACGTAGCTCAAGGTAACGATGCAAGAGGGGCAAATGCTTGCGAACTGCTGCTACCAAATTGTCATAAACACTTTCTGGAACAAAATTTGCTGCAAGGGCTGCATGACGAGCACTCTTGTAGTTGCGAACTTTTGCACGATAGTTTTGAACTTTAACATTTGTTTGCAAGGTTTTAGCATAAGTATGTTGGAATTGCTCATAAGTTGCATAAAGAGCTTGATAAGCACCACGACGCACCTCACGATTTTTAGACTCCATCAGACGTGTGTAAGTCCCATGAGAGAGCTGCACTTCCTTACCATCATCGTCGAGGACATAAGGGAACACAATATCCGCATTGTCCAAGATAGCGAAGGTTTCACTTGCTGAACCAAAGATTTCTCCAGCTCCAGCCAATAATTCTTCTTCACGTTGTGAAAGAACGTGATCCTTGCCTTGTAAAAGCTTATCAAAATAGTGTTGATAAACCTGCAATTTTGGTTGAGCCTCTAAAAAGTCAGCATATTGCTTTTCACTGATTTCCATAAATTCAGGCTCATAGAATGAAAAAGCTTGATCTAGCTGACTGTAGAGAGTCATTGCTTTGGCATAGTACTCTTGGTACTTGGCTTCACGTGTGTCCTGGTCATTTTTCATATGAGCATAAACGTAAAGCTTCTCCATTTGGCGTTCCATTTCAAGAGAAAATTCAGTGATTTCTAGTAGGTTATCCGCACTATCCAAGAGATGGCCTTCATACTGGGCTACTTTCTCCAATTGTTCTGTTAAATCTTTTAAGGCTTCTTCCCAAGCCTGGTCAGTTGGGTAGATTGTTGATAGGTCCCATGTATCTTTTTCATTTATTTCATTTCTTTGTAATACCATTAGATTCCTCCATCTTTTCTATTCTACCATATTTTTCAAGAAATATTGCTGATAAAAGGCTGGTGGATAAAGCTTTTGCCAATCATTTTGAGGATTTTCTTGGTAATAGATTTGAAAATACTGATAATAGCTAGTCAAGTCTTGCTTAATCTGAAAAAACTCACCTACTAGTGGTCGAATTTGTGGATACCATTCTTTTAGCCCATAAGTCAGGAGATTTTCTCCCTTTTGATATGCTTCTGCTTGTTCTTTCATCCAAAAGGGATTTTGATAGTACAGTTGTTGCTGAATATAGCGACAGATGTCCTTATCCTCAGAAACTGCAAAATGAGATATTTTTTGTTTCTTATAAGGGAAACGCAATATTTCCAATAAACTAGCTTGACCATAGGGAAATTCCTTGATTTGATAATAGAGTCTGCCTCGGAGATCTTGGTGAATCAGGTATTTGAGTCTTAAAAGCTGTTTTTCCTTGTCCAATTCCCAAACATAAAATCCCATGTTTTGACTAAAATAGAGAAAACCTTGTTGCAGACGAGTCAAACGCTCCTTGAGCCAAAGTTTTTCTCCCAGTAACCACAGTACTTGGTAACCCTGACTACGATAGCCCTCGCTACGCTCTTTAAGAAGTTTTTGTGGCAAGGGACTACACTGAACTTCTAAAGCTAGATTGCCATTTACAAATAGATCTGCAATCTGTTTAAGTTCTGGAAGCGGGTATTCTAATTGAACCTCTGTCTCTTTTTTCAACCAGTGATAAAGGAATTCCTTATTTGCCAGGTGTTCTGGACTTTCATTTTCAGAGGAAAAATCACAGTCTTTTAAAGATTTATGGGCAAAATGGGGCCGGACACTTGGTCCTTGACGCAAACGGAGCTGACCTCCACAAGCTGGGCAAGTGTATGCTTGCTTCTCAAGCTTATCCTCTAACACATTTACCAGCTGTCCCCTAGCATTTTTCGCAACAAACATGATTTCCCTCCTTTTCTATATTATTCGCAAAAAAGAAAAAAGATCAGGAAATTTCCTAATCTTCATCACTCTATAATTTTAGAGTTGCAAGCGATTTTCAAGAGCTTGTGTCAACACTTCAGAATAGTTCACTTTCTCACGATCTGCAAGTCTGACTAGCCACTCTGGAACCGTAACATTTTTTCGAATCGCCTTATTATTCTTTACGAAAGGCAAGGGATTGACCTGAATCAAAGTCACAAATCCATCAGGAGCTTTCAACTTAGAAATATCACTAGGAGTAGGCAGAGCCAGTCCTTCATCAATATAAGAAGCTAAAACACTCTCAAGCATTTCCCGAGCATTTTTCATTGCAAGTTCAATCGTTGCTCCTTCAGTCCCACCTCCAAACTCCGGAAATTCAATCCAGTATCCAGTACCTTCTTTATGAAAAATAGCAGGATAAGATTTTAGCATAATACACCTCCACAATTTCCAAATCAACTACAATCCCAAATCTTTTAATATATTTCTCTCTAAACCTTTTCCTAGGTCATCATTACCGTGAACTGGAATAGTGACAAGATAGGGAACCCCTTCTTTCTTAAAATGATGATGACTTCCTCTCTTACGAACTTCAATCCATCCATTTGCAAGAGCTAATTTTACCATTTCCTTACCTGTGATTGGCATTTATGGTCATCTTTCTATCTAAAATTATACTTATAATGCGTATTTTTGTCAATCCTTCTATCTTATCTATTCGTAAAAAAGAAAAAAGATCAGGAAATTTCCTAATCTTCATGTATGTTTACTTGATTTTCTTAGCTAGCATGGTCGCAAAGCGTAGTTGAATGCGATTGCCATTCTCATCGCGACGGTGAAGATGGCCTGGATTTTCATTGTACTTAATCAATTCCCAGTCTTTGTAATAGTCTGCCAATTCCCCTTCTTTAAAGGTAAATGGGAAGTTCACAGAGCAAGGATAATCCTCCGTGTCCATAGCACAAACGATAAGATTATAACCACCGACCGTGGTATGCTCCTGCATATTTTTGATAATTGCAGGAATGCGGTCTGCTTGCAGAAACATCAGCACCACCGTCGATACGATGAAATCATACGCTTGTCCAATGCTGGCTGAATTGATATCGTAAAGACCTACAGGCATATCCAGGTCTTCCTGCTCCACAATGCTTTGCAAGATTTCAAGGGCCAATTCATTTTGATCCACAGCCGTCACATCAAAACCATTCTGTGCAAGAAAGAGAGAGTTACGGCCTTGACCACAGCCCAAATCCAAGGCTTTCCCTGGTTTTACTGTCTGCATTGCCTCTAGGACCTCTGAATGAACAGGATTGGTATTGTATTTCTTAGGAAAATAATCCTCAGGTTTACAATAAAATTCCAAGTACCACTCTACATCGTCTGTTACAGCCTCCACTCGGTGCCAGGCTTGTGGTTGTGCCATGGGATTGTCGGCTCCTGCTTCAAAGATGTGCTCAGCTAAAACCTCACCATCTTCTGTCAATTCAATAAACTTGAGAGCTCCCTTCAAGACAGTAATTTTCCCCCAAGTTCCAACTTTTGTATTGTGCTTTTGCTGAACAGCCTCTGGCATGGTTTCTTTAGTCCACAAAGGCATACGTTTATAGGCAACTAGTTTTTCCATCTTCATTCCTCTTTTTATCGCTGATTAACAGCTTTCATCACGCGCGCAATATCGCGATTCTGCTCACGACGTTTGATAGACTCCCTTTTGTCATAGTCATGCTTCCCTTTGGCAAGTCCTAAAAGAAGCTTGGCATAGCCATCTTTGATATAGACTTTAAGGGGAACCAGGGTCATACCTGTCCCTTTGGTCTCTTGTTCCAACTTTTGGATTTGCTTTTTATGGAGCAGGAGTTTACGACGACGTTCTGGTTCTTGATTCCAGATATTGCCCTCTTCGTAAGGCGCAATATGAACATTGCTCAACCAAACTTCCCCATTTTTTACTTGGGCAAAGCCATCCTTGAGATTGATTCGAGCAGCTCGCACACTCTTGATTTCAGTTCCAGTCAGGACCATCCCTGCCTCTAGCGTATCTACGATTGTATAGTCGTGGCGCGCTTTTTTATTTTGTGCGACGACCTTTCCCTCGCCCTTTGCCATGCTTGGCTCCTTTCTTAGCTACTTCCTTATAAAAAGGTTTCTTTCCTTTTTTCTTCTTATCTTTTTGTGAATGCTTGCGCTTATCATTTGAGCGTCCCGATTTTCTCTTATCTTCCTTCTTATCTGAACGACGACTTGAACCACGCCCTCTGTCGCTGCGATTAGACTGTTTTAAGCCTTTTTCAATCACATCAAACTCACTTGGGATATAAGAGAAGTCGATTTCACCCGTCATCTTGTCGGCTCTTTCAACTCGGATACGAATCTGTTGTCCTACACGGAAGGTGGTTCCTGATTTTTCTCCACGCAGAGTCAAATCACGTTCGTTGAAATGATAAAATTCAGGTAGATTGGTAATGTGAATCAAACCTTCCACCGTGTTTGGCAATTCAACAAAGAGACCGAATTTGACAATACTTGATACAACAGCATCGTACTCTTGACCTACATATTCTTCCATATACTCAGCCTTTTTCATGGCTTCGACTTCACGCTCAGCCTCAATGGCACGACGTTCACGGTTGGAAGACTGGGTCGCAATCTCTGGAATCACTTGTTCAAAATGCTCTGCTATTTCCTTAGAACGGCCGTAATCACGAATCATACGGTGAACAAGAAGGTCTGGATAACGACGAATCGGACTAGTAAAGTGAGTGTAATAGTCAGCCGCTAATCCATAGTGGCCGTGATTGTGCTCCGAATAGCGAGCCTGCTGCATAGAGCGAAGAAGCATCATGGACAATACATCCGCATAAGGTTCTCCCTCAACAGTACGCATGATGTCTTGAAGGGCCTCTTGGCTAATCTCACTGGCAGTTCCATAAATGCGCAAGCCAAAACTCGAAGCATAATCAATAAACTTCTGAACTTTTTCAGCCTTTGGCTCCTCGTGAATTCGATAGATAAAAGGCAAATCCAGCTTACTAAAATGCTCGGCAACTGTTTCGTTGGCCATCAACATAAAGGACTCAATCATGCGCTCAGCAACACCACGCTGACGAAGAACAATATCAACAGGCTTACCTTGTTTATCCACTAAAATCTTCGCTTCGTTGGTATCGAAATTGAGGGCACCACGTTTCACACGCATGTTTTCTAGAGTTTCATGGAGCTTAGCCATAAGTTCAATACTTGGGACAATTTTCTGATACTCTTGTCTCTTTTCCACGTCGCCAGCTATAATATCATTGACATCGCTATAGGTCATACGGAAGCTTGTCTTGATTACCGTTTGTGTAATGGTGTAGTTGACCACACGACCATGTTTATCAATCTCCATAATAGCTGACTGGGTCAGGCGGTCAACTTGAGGATTGAGAGAGCAGATACCATTTGACAGTCGTTCTGGCAGCATTGGGACCACACGGTCTGTCACATAGACAGAAGTTGCGCGGTTAAGGGCTTCCTTGTCAAGAGCAGAACCCTCAGTCACATAGTAGGAAACATCTGCGATGTGAACTCCAAGTTCGATATTGCCATTTTTCAAAGCCTTGATGTGAACTGCGTCATCCAAGTCCTTGGCATCAGCACCGTCAATGGTAAAGGTAATCTCATCTCTCAGATCCAGACGACCCTCCATATCCTTTTGAAACGGAGCATCAGGCACACTTTCTGCCTCTTTGATAACAGCCTCTGGAAATTCTGAGACAATGTCCATAGACTCCAAAACCTCAAGGACATCAATTCCGACATCCGTTGAATGACCCACTACATCGAGGACACTCGCGACAAAGAAATCATGTTTCTTGCTTGGGTATTTGTCGATAAAGACCTTGAGAACTTCTGTTCCTTCTAGTTTAAGGGCTGGTTTCTTAACATAAATCGGTTGACTGATTTTCTGGTTTTTCGAACGGATATAGCCGGCATACTTAGGCTTTTCCTGATCTAGAACGATTTGACCTACAACGGTTGTCAAACTGTGTTCTAGGATATCGATAATTTTTGCTTCTGCTGCTGTTCCCTTATTGCGGTCAGCGACTTTCTTAATCACGACCTCAACTGTATCTCCATCAATAGCATAGTTGACATCGTTTTTCCCTACAAAAAGGTCGTCCTCCTCGCCTTCTAGACTGACAAAGCCAAAGCCATTTTTATGGGCATGAAAAATCCCCTTGAGGGTAATCTCATGTTTTTTCTTGACTTCCAAAGTCAGACTGCCATCTTCCTCAAAGCGTATCTGATGCTTTCTTTCCATTAGGGACAAGGTTTTAATCAACTCACGAAAATCCTTGGAACCATCTTTTCCCAAAGCCTGAGCCAAGTCATTGACAGTCACCTTTCCCTTATCTTGCAAATATTCTTTTATTCTATCTTTCATATTTTCTTTCTAGATTTTTTATTTTCTTTTACTGTAAAACCTGCTCAAATATCCTTTAAAAATAAAAAGAGGCAAAGACCTAGTCCTGCCCATTATTTTCTTATCTACTTGATAATACCGTCAATGCTAAGGCAATGGCTAGCCAGAAAAAGACTAAAATCCCTGTCAAACGCTGCATTACAGCTTCAAAACCGCGTGCTTTACTGCGTTCAAACAAATCACCTGAGCTGGCATCAAATACATTGCTGGATTGGTTTTTAGTTGGTTGCATGAAAATCGCAATCACAATCACAACAGATAATACTAATAAAATGGTTAATAATAGGTTATACATATCAAACTCCTTAAAATCCTTATTATTTTACCATAAAATCTACTTAGATTCAAGATGTAGGGTTACTTTTCTTTCCTTGGGACAATACTTTAAAACCTCGATCTTGTCTGGATGAGTTTTTGAATTTTTACTTGTTAGGTAATTGATACTGCCACAAGAGGAGCATTTGAGATTAATTTTTACTCGCACTAGATTTCCTTTACTTTTAATAATGTTCGAAATTGAAGCAGGTTAAAGAGACAACTAAATGCAACACAAAGACTTGTCGCATAAAAGACAGCATGGTAGCCAAATTGACCTGCTACTGCAGAACCTGCCATAGGACCAACGACACCTCCCAGATAAAAGAATACCTGGTTAAAGGCAAAGACCCTCGAAATGCCAGATTTGGGTGTCATCTTGCTGAGAAGGGCATTAACTCCAGGAATCAAGGCACCGGTCCCCAAGCCAAAGAGGAAACGATAGAGTCCTAGTTGAAGGGGGCTAGAAGCATTGGCACAGAGGAGATAGATGATGACTGAATAAAACTGAGCTACAACCAAGAGGCGATGATTACCCACCTTGTCACCTAGCTTGCCCATGATTCCTGCACTCATCATGCTAGAAAAGCCCATACTGGATACAATCAAACCTGACACAAAGAGAAGATTCTCTGTCTGGCCTAAGTCGCGCACATAAAGTGCTAAAATAGGGCCAATCGATTGGGCTGAAAATTGGATGACAAAACTGGTCAGAAAGAGATTGACCAAAAGATAGGGATATTTAACTGATGTAAATAATTCCTTTGTTGGGATGGCCTTTTCCTTGGCTACTGGTTGAAAATCTTCCTTGATAAAGCAAATAGTCAAAAGAGCGGCTAAAAACAGAAAACTACCAACCAGTAAGAAAACAGTACGAATGCCAAATAATTCTGCGATAAAGCCCCCTATAAAGGGACCAGTTAAAGTACCTGCAACTACTCCTGTAGACAAAGTCCCAAGAGCAGAGCCTGATTTCTCCTTTGGAACCTGACTAGCTATCAGAGCCGTTGCATTGGGAACAAAACCTGCAAATACACCATTTAGCAAACGAAGAAAGATTAACCAATAAATATTTGGAACAAAAGCCAAGCCTCCCATAGTAATGGTCATGGCCATGCCGGCCCGAATCATCATGGGTTTTCGACCGTATTTGTCAGCAAGGATACCCCAGATAGGAGAGAAAAGCGCCGCAGAAATGGCAGAGACAGAAATAGCTAAACCTGCATAAAAAGCAGCTTGATCACTCCCTACACCCAGATTTTCCACAAAGATGGGCATAAAAGGCACAACCAAGGAAATACTGGCTCCTGTCAGAAAATTACCAAACCAGGCAATGCGCAGATTATCCTTCCAGTTAATCTCTGTCATCTTCACTACCTCCCTCAAGCAGGGAGAACACCTGAGTAAGAAGCTGGTCCTGATTTCCATTGTTGTTTAAAACCTGGCTGGCCAAATCTTTCTTTTTTTCTAAGGGCCACTGGGCTGCCAAACGAGACTCAGCTTCATCCTTGGACAACTGGTCCCTTTTCATTAAGCGTTTCACTTGGACATCTCGGTCCACATAGACTAACCATGTCTCATCAAACCAAGCGCTGTAGTCCTGCTCAAAAAGTAGAGGAATATCCATGAAGAAAATCTCTTCTGTCTGAGCCAATTGGTCTCTCAAAATAGCCAGTTCCTCACGAATAATCTCTCCTTGAATTTGCTTAGACCATTCTCGTTCATCAGTATTTGAAAAGATGAGACTAGCTAGGAGAGTGCGATTGAGTTCTCCATTTTCTAAGATAATTTTTTGACCAAAGTGCTGGACTAGAAACTGAAACAGACGACCACCAGGTTTCTGTAGTTGGTGGACGACTGCGTCGGCATCCACTACTTGAAAGCCTTGCTTTCTTAGAAAATTTGTCACTGTTGACTTACCAGAGGCAATTCCTCCTGTGATTCCGATGATTTTCCCCATCAGCTCCTCCTTTGGCAGTTTGGACAAAAGTGGGTGCCTCGTCCACCTAGTTGGATTTTCTCAATCACGGCGCCACAACGTGAACATTCTTGACCAGCCTTGTCATAGACTTGATGAAAATCCTGCATGGTTCCATCTTCCCCAAAGGCATTGGTATAGGTCCGAATGGTGGAACCACCTTTTTCAACAGCCTGACCCAAAATAGCAATGGTCTGGTCATGAATGGCAGTCGCTTCTTCTGCTGTCAAAGTCTGGGAAGGTCTAGCTGGATGAACCTGAGCTCGCCAGAGAACCTCATCCACATAGATATTGCCAAGTCCAGCTACCAAGGTCTGGTCTAGGAGATGGGATTTGATAGGCTTTTTGGACTTGGCTAGAGCATCTTGAAAGACCTGCACATCAAAGTCTGACTCTTTTGGCTCAGGACCTAATTTTTTAGAAATAAAGTAGGCGTCTAAAAGGTCAGGAGCCAAGAGTTCCATAGTACCAAACTTGCGTACATCCTCATAAACAAGCGTGCCACCATCTTCAAACTGAAAGAAAACATGGACATGCTTGCGTTCAGGTACTTGGTCTGGATAGTAAAAATACTTGCCCTCCATCCGCAGATGGGAAATCAAGACCTTGTCTGTCAGGTAAAAAAGCAAATATTTCCCACGACGTCCCATTGACTCAACAACTTGACCAGGCACTTTCTTTTGAAATTCGCCCAAATCTGTCTTAATCATCTTGGGGTAGCGAATTTCTACACTCGAAATCTTTTTACCCAAAATCAATTTTTCTAAGCCACGACGAACGGTTTCAACCTCAGGTAATTCAGGCATAAGTCCTCCTTCTGTAAAAACAAGAAGCAGGCATGAGCCCACCTCTACTTAGTATTCTTTTTCATTATAGCCAAAGTCAGCTAAATCTAGCTTTTTATCGCGCCAGTTTTTCTTGACCTTGACCCAGGTTTCTAGGAAGACCTTGTCTCCTAGCATGAGTTCAATATCACGACGGGCCATGCTACCGATTTTCTTAAGCATAGCACCACCTTTACCGATGATAATCCCTTTCTGACTATCGCGCTCAACCATGATGGTTGCACGGATGTGAACCTTGTCTGTTTCTTCGTCTCGTTTCATAGAATCAACTACTACGGCAACTGAGTGAGGAATTTCTTCACGAGTTAGGTGCAAGACTTTCTCACGAACCATTTCTGAAACCAAGAAACGTTCTGGATGGTCTGTGATTTGATCAGACGGGAAATACTGGAAACCTTCGTCCAGATTTTCGCTCAAAATATCCACTAGACGAGACACGTTATTTCCCTGAAGGGCTGAGATAGGAACGATTTCCTTGAAGTCCATTTGATTACGAAAATCATCAATCTGAGACAGAAGCTGATCTGGGTGAATCTTATCAATCTTGTTCACCACCAAAATCACAGGAACCTTGGCAGCCTTAAGACGCTCGATAATCATATCGTCCCCCTTACCACGCGCTTCATCAGCAGGTACCATAAAAAGAACGGTATCCACTTCACGAAGGGTGCTATAGGCAGATTCTACCATGAAATCTCCAAGGGCCGTTTTAGGCTTGTGAATCCCTGGTGTGTCGATAAAGACGATTTGTTCCTTATCAGTCGTGTAAATTCCCATGATTTTGTTGCGCGTTGTTTGCGCCTTGTCACTCATGATGGCAATCTTTTGCCTCATAACGTGATTTAAAAAAGTTGACTTCCCAACATTGGGACGTCCTAAAATGGCTACAAAGCCTGATTTAAAAGTCATAATTTCCTCTTGCTATTTAAAATAATAAATCCCAAATCCGTGGGAGAAAAATCAATGCGCCTGTTAAGGCTGCGAAAAGAGAGACCACTAATACCGCGCCAGCCGCCATATCCTTGGCATTTTTAGCCAGCATAGAAAAGTGATAGTGACTGGCCAAATCCACCACATTTTCAATAGCAGAGTTGATAATTTCAAAGGCTACTACCAAGAAAATGCTCAATAGGAGAAAGAGCCATTCGATTCGTGACACCTGAAAAACAAAACCGGCAAGGACGACCACAAGAGCCGTCACTGCATGTTTTCGCATATTGCGTTCTTCCTTGATGGCAGTAAAAATTCCTGTGAGAGCAAATTCTAAACTGGATATCAGGTCACGATTTTTCCATTTTCGTTTATTGTCTTGTGAGTCCATAGGCTGTCAAAATTTCTTCTTGTAAACCGAACATCTCCGCTTCTTCTTCCGGAGTGTAGTGATCATAGCCGTTGATATGTAAAAAGCCGTGTACTGCCAAGAAGCCCATCTCACGCTCAAAGCTATGGCCATATTCCTCGGCCTGCTCATGTGCTTTATCGATAGAGATGAACAGTTCCCCAATATAGGCATCAAACTCAGACATCATCTCTGCCAATTCTGGATTTTCAAGTAAATCCTCTTCGTCAAAGGCAATTTCCAACTCTGGCTTATACTCAAGGCTGATGACATCTGTCGGACGGTCGGTGTCACGGTACTCCAGATTGAGTTCATGACTACGTTCATTGGTCACAAAGGTAACTGCCATTTCCTTGTCTTCTTTGCCTAATTTTTGGGCTGCAAATTCCAAAATTTCTTGGGTTTGTTGCAACATTTCTTTTGAAACTTGACCAGTTTCATCTACCATTTCAATATACATGTGCTTCTCGTTTCTCTTTACTTGGCTTTATTATACCACATTTCCATGATTTTATTCTACCTTTTTGATATAATACTATGGAATACAATCACAAGGAGAGAACGATGTCATTTGACGGATTTTTTTTACACCACATGGTTGAGGAATTGCGAAGAGAGTTAGTGAATGGTCGCATCCAGAAAATCAATCAGCCTTTTGAACAAGAATTAGTCTTGCAAATCCGCAGCAATCGCCAAAGTCATCGCCTGCTCCTTTCTGCCCATCCAGTTTTTGGACGCATTCAGCTGACCCAAACGACTTTTGAAAATCCAGCCCAACCTTCCACCTTTATCATGGTTTTGAGAAAATATTTGCAGGGTGCCCTGATTGAGTCTATTGAGCAAGTGGAAAATGACCGTATTGTGGAAATGATAGTTTCCAATAAAAACGAGATTGGAGACCATATTCAGGCTACCTTGATTATCGAAATTATGGGGAAACACAGTAATATTCTACTGGTCGATAAAAGCAGTCATAAAATCCTCGAAGTTATCAAACACGTCGGCTTTTCACAAAATAGCTACCGTACCTTGCTTCCTGGATCGACCTACATAGCTCCGCCAAGTACGGAATCTCTCAATCCTTTTACGATCAAGGATGAAAAGCTCTTTGAAATCCTACAAACACAGGAAACGACAGCTAAAAATCTTCAAAGCCTCTTTCAAGGTCTGGGACGTGATACGGCAAATGAATTGGAAGACCTGCTGATTAGTGATAAACTGTCTACTTTCCGTAACTTTTTCAGTCAAGAAACCAAGCCCTGCTTGACAGAGACATCCTTCAGCCCAGTTCCTTTTGCAAATCAGGTGGGAGAGCCTTTTGCCAGTCTTTCTGATTTGTTGGACACCTACTATAAGGATAAGGCTGAGCGCGACCGCGTCAAACAGCAAGCCAGTGAACTCATTCGTCGTGTTGAAAATGAACTTCATAAAAACCGACACAAACTCAAAAAACAAGAAAAAGAGTTACTAGCGACAGACAATGCTGAGGAATTTCGCCAAAAGGGTGAATTGCTAACAACCTTCCTCCACCAAGTGCCTAACGACCAAGACCAGGTTATTCTAGACAACTACTACACGAATCAACCTATCACCATTGCGCTTGATAAGGCTCTGACTCCCAACCAGAATGCCCAACGCTATTTTAAACGTTACCAGAAACTCAAAGAAGCTGTCAAATACTTGACTGATCTGATTGAAGAAACCAAGGCAACCATTCTCTATCTGGAAAGTGTGGAAACTGTTCTCAACCAAGCTGGGCTGGAAGAAATCGCTGAAATCCGTGAAGAATTGATCCAAACAGGTTTTATCCGCAGAAGACAGCGAGAGAAAATTCAGAAACGCAAAAAACCAGAACAGTATATGGCGAGCGATGGCAAAACCATCATCTATGTCGGACGCAATAACCTGCAAAATGAGGAGCTAACCTTTAAAATGGCACGCAAGGAGGAACTTTGGTTCCATGCCAAGGACATTCCTGGAAGCCACGTTGTCATCTCAGGCAACCTAGACCCATCTGATGAAGTCAAGACAGACGCAGCAGAACTTGCAGCCTACTTCTCTCAAGGTCGCCTGTCAAATCTGGTCCAGGTGGATATGATTGAAGTCAAAAAACTCAACAAACCAACTGGTGGCAAACCAGGCTTTGTAACTTACACGGGACAAAAGACCCTCCGTGTCACACCAGACCCAGAAAAAATCGCATCCATGAAAAAATCCTGATTTCACTTGAAATCAGGATTTTCTTTTACATTTTACTCTGCAATTAAGGTTTCCAATCCAACCTTCATCATATCAGTGAAGGTATTTTGGCGTTCTTCTGCAGTCGTATCTTCATCTGGATTGACCAAACTATCAGAAATAGTCATGATGGCAAGCGCGTCAACATGGTGTTGGGCCGCCAGATAGTAAAGGGCTGCTGCTTCCATTTCCACAGCCTTGACTCCCCATTTACCAAGCTCGATATTCTTTTCAAAGTAGTTTGAGTAAAAGACATCAGATGACAAAACGTTCCCAACGTGGGTTGTCATACCAAGTTCTTTAGCGATATGGTAGGCCTTGTCCAGCAAATCAAAGCTAGCAATTTGTGGGAAATCGTACTGTGGCCAGTCATTGCGGATGATGTTAGAGTTGGTTGCAGCTGCCTGCGCCAAAACTAATTCACGGACGTGAACATCTTCATTCAATGAACCTGCTGTTCCCACACGGATCAATTTTTTCACACCGTAGTCAACAATCAACTCACGCGCATAAATCGAAATAGATGGCATCCCCATCCCAGTTCCCATGACTGATACACGGTGGCCCTTGTAAGTACCAGTGTAACCAAACATGTTACGTACTTCGTTAAAACAAACAGCATCTTCAAGGAAATTCTCCGCAATAAACTTAGCACGAAGAGGATCTCCAGGAAGAAGAATTTTATCAGCAATTTCACCCTGCTGAGCAGCAATATGGATAGACATAGTTAAGATATAAAGGGCGACAGAGAACAAAGTAAAAATAGGAAACTGACGACGCATCGCAGATGCTAGACAGTTTATCTTTTTTACACAGTTCTCCGCCCGTATTCAGTTCAATGAATACAGTTAACCCATCCTTTCTTTATTCTAAAATTTATAATCAGAAAGATACCAAACCCGTCAAAAAGCAAAGGGGAAATAGGAGTTGGGAGCAGTGAGCGATGCTCGCTAGACCAACTATCTTTTTCCCACTGCTTTTAGGGTGGGGTCAATTCCTTTCTTTCTTAATTTTGATGATATTGAGAAGATTAGACCGGCTTCAATTCAAACCCGAACTACCCTTACTTTCTGATTTTTAGAAAAGTTTTCCGCTCGTGTTCAAATCAGAACACACGCTCTACCTTTCTTTTTTTATTTTTATATTTCATAGCTAGGAAAAATCGGATTCAATCATGACTCCGATAAGCCTACTACATTTTTATTTAAAACAGTTATTGATAAACTGACAATAGTTTTTAATCTTTTAAGATAAATCCCTGACTAGAAGAAATGGGCATTTCCTACCTAATTACTTTATTCTTTGACTTCTGACACAATATGCTAGCCCAAGGAAAGCGGTCTAGCATTTTTGCAAATTCATAGGCTAAAACAGCTGTTACTAAGAAATACGGAATAGAATCTATACCTAGCCCAGTGAAACCTATAACTAATCCGGTTGCAGACCAGGGAGCCTTCAAAGTCACGGACAAAAAGCAAACAGATCCCAAAAGTAAAGTGGTTGGCTGGCTATCCACACCTAGAATTATTCCAAAGAGGGCAGCTCCAGCCATCCCCAAGGCAAAAGATGGCGTAAGAGTACCACCATAGGCCCCTGCCCAAAGGATAATAAGAACGACCACTGCTTTTAGGAAAAACATGAGAAGCACTGTTTGACCACTGCTACCATTTAAAATTTCCTGAGCCATCATGCGTCCATTACCAAGTAGATGTGGAAAGGAACTTGCAAGACCAACAAGAAAAAGAAAAGCTGAGGGCAATGTGAGAAGTATTCGTTTATCTTTTATTCTGTTTGAAGACGCTTCTTTACTTAAGCGACCAAAAAGCCAAGCCAGTGGGGTTAAGAAAAGAAGTAATAAGGGAATAATCCATATTTCCTTTAATGACCATGTGATAGCTGGAATCTGGTAGAGAGCCTGATCTGAAATAACCCAGCCTGCTGTATAGGTTGACACATAGGTAGTCAAACCGACTAAGACAAATCGTTTAATAGATAGATCAATTCCTAAGGTTTCAAAAACAAAGAAGACACTTGTTAATGGAACCTGATAAACAGCCGCTAAACCAGCACCAGCACCACAAGCAAGGAGAAAGATGCGATCCTTCTTAGAGAGAGAACATATTTTTCCAATTGGTCCTGCAAATAGAGTTCCAATCTCTCGTGGCGCAGCTTCTTTGCCAATAGGCGCTCCCCCTCCAACTGCAATGATCTGCCAAATTGAATGAAATAGCTGTTTTAGAAAATGAAGCTTGTATTGTGAAGTCTCATCCTTCATCTGAGCTTTGATGGAATAAATCTTCGACCCTTTTTGCAAGAAATACCAGACCAAGGATGAGCCAAGACCCACCATCATTAAACTTAGTCCTATCCGTGAAGAGGAAACTCCATCTGTCAAAAATCCACTATGATGCTCTGACTGACCAAAAGCTAGCTCCTCCACCATCTCTAATAGATAATGGAGAAAAATACCAGATAAACCCGAAACTATTCCTTGCAGAATTACTGCTAGGAAAAATCTAAAATTATAAGGGATTTTTCGAAAAATACTCCTCAATTCTATTAACATGATTACAATTCTGCAAGAATCGCTTTAAGCAAACCTTTGAAGTCGCCTTTAACACGTTCAGTCACTTCTACAACTTCTTCGTGGTTGAGTTCTTCTTGGAATCCAGCTGCAAAGTTAGTAATACATGAAATTCCTAGAACTTTCAAGCCTGAGTGGGCTGCCACAATAACTTCAGGAACAGTAGACATACCAACCGCATCTGCTCCCAGTGTCTTATAAGCACGGATTTCTGCTGGTGTTTCATAAGTTGGACCAGTAACACCAATATAGACACCTTCGTCAAGCTTGATACCAAGTTTTTTAGCCACTTCATGGGCAGTAGCACGATATTCTGGTGTGTAGGCTTTAGACATATCTGGGAAACGAGGACCAAATTCATCCAAGTTTTCACCCATCAATGGGTTTTGACCTGTCATGTTGATATGGTCTGAGATAGCCATCAAAGTACCAGGCCCATATCCAATACCGCCAGCTGCATTGGTTACAATGACACCTTCACATCCGAGTACTTTCATCACACGAACTGGGAAAGTCACGACCTCAAGAGGATTGCCTTCGTAGAAATGGAAACGACCTTGAAGAGCCAAGACCTTACGACCTGCAAGTTCTCCATATACCAATTTCCCAGCGTGTCCGACTACTGTAGAACGGCCCCAGTTTGGGATATCTGCATAATCTACTACAACTGGATTTTCGATTTCTTCTGCCAATTCTCCAAGTCCTGATCCAAGGATTAGACCGAACTCAGGCGCTAGGATACCCTTTTCTTTCAGGAAGGCAGCAGTTTCATTGATTTTATCTAAAAATGTCATTGTATGTCTCCTTTATTATTTTTTAGCATTTGACCGATTTTGTCGAAAGTTTTAGCATTACGAATGGTGATGTTGCGATAAAAAGGCATCTTGAGTAAGTATTTGTGATAGGCAGTTGCATAGTAGGATTCCTCAGAGAATTTCCCCCAGAAAATCCCAAGTCTTCCAAAATAAACAACTTCATCTTCCAGTTCCAAACTTTCAACTGTCTCAATGACTTGAGCCACATCCAAGCCCTCCGTGTAAAAGAGGACATCCTTTCGTGCCAAATCTTTGGTCCACCAATCTGGCAGATTCTTCAGCTCTTCTTCATAATCTTCCTGACTCAGCAAAGAAAAGCTCTGAATAAATGGATAATGGACTGCAAAGAAAGCCTCTAACTTTTCAACCAATCGGACTTTGGGATCTGTCGAAGTAAAGAAAATATTGCCACTGTTGATGTAGGTTTCAACTTTTCCCAGTCCCAACTCTGTCAGTTCTTGACGAAGTTGCGCCATGACAACCTTATTCTTCCCACCGACATTAATGCCCCGAACAAGTAAAGCATATCGCGTCATCTTATACCAATTTAACTAAGAAACTTTCCCCAATCATGGCAGTTTCCACACCAAAGTTATCTGCAACTGTCGCTGAGATATCTGCAAAATGTCCAACTGGAATGACACCATTTCCTTTAAAGGCAGGGCTGTAGGCCAACAATGGAATATATTCACGAGTGTGGTCTGTTCCTGCGTAAGTTGGGTCATTTCCATGGTCCGCAGTAATCAAAAGAAGGTCGTTCTCTCTCATGGCTGCTATAATTTCAGGCAAGCGTTCATCAAACTCATGCAAACAATCACGGTAACCATGAGCATTGCGACGGTGACCGTAAAGGGCATCAAAGTCCACTAAGTTTGTGAAGGAGAATCCTTTTTCAAACTCAGCAAGTCCCATGGTCTTCAATAGTGTATCAATTCCGTGGCTGTTTGACTTGTTGTGGCCCATGTCATGGTTGATACCAGCACCGTTAAAGATATCATTGATTTTACCAACAGCGTAAGTATCGATACCAGCTTCATTCAATTTATCCAAAACAGTCGGTGCAAATGGAGATACAGCCAAGTCACGACGGTTTGCTGTACGAGTGAAGTTACCTGGTTCACCTACATAAGGACGGGCAATGATACGACCTAGAAGAGCAGGTCGCTCAAGAGTGATTGAACGAGCGTATTCACAGATACGGTACAATTCATCCAAAGGAATAATGTCTTCGTGGGCAGCAATTTGCAAAACAGGGTCAGCTGAAGTATAGATAATCAACTCTCCAGTTTCCATCTGACGTGGTCCAAAATCATCGATAACAGCTGTACCTGAGTAAGGTTTGTTGGCTTCACGAATGACCTTGCGTCCTGAGAATTCTTCGATTTTTGTCAAGATTTCTTCTGGGAATCCATTCCAGAAAGTATCGAAAGGCTCAGTAATGTTGAGTCCCATGATTTCCCAGTGTCCAGTCATAGTATCCTTACCAAGAGATACTTCTTCCAATTTTGTTGCATATCCTGTTGGATTGCTTTCAGCTGGTACAGTCTTAAGAGGGGTTTCACGAGGAATATTTCCTAGACCGATTTTAGCCATGTTTGGCACATTCAAACCAACTGTTTTAGAAATGTGTCCCAGTGTGTCAGAAGCTCCATCTGGAACCCCTGCATTGACAAAGTTATTAGCATCTGGTGCAGCACCGATTCCCACAGAATCTAATACCACCAAGTGAATACGATTAAATTTTGACATAGTGTATCTCCTTATTATTTTAGTTATCTTGCTTTTGTTGAAGTTAAAATCTGAACCCCGTCTCGTCCAGCAACGATGACCTTATCCACCATTTGGTTGAATAAGCCGTGCTCCACGACACCAACGACATGGTCCAATTCTTGCCCGAAGGCAATTGGATCTTCAATGACATCCAAGGCAAGGTCAATGATAAAATTCTGCATATCGGTCACAAAACGTTGGCCATCTTTTTCACGGAAGCTTGGTTTATAGCCAGCGCGCTCAAACCGACGAAAGACCTGTTCTGCGCCATACTGAACCACTTCTACTGGCAATTTAAAAGCACCTAGTTTCTCAACTAGCTTGCTTTCATCCACCACCCAAAAGTATTCTTTTGAAGGCGTTGCGACAACCTTCTCCATCAGAAGGGCACCACCACCACCTTTGATTCCATTAAACTGACTATCCACTTCATCCGCCCCGTCGACTGTCACATCGACGAAGTCTACTTGGTCAATAGACTTGAGTGGGATATTAAGCCCTTCAGCCTGTTTACTAGTCACACTAGAAGTCGTTACAGCTGTAATCTTCAAGCCTTCTTCCTTAATACGACGACCGATTTCTTCGACAAAATAATAGGCAGTAGAACCCGTTCCCAGTCCGACAACCATCCCATCCTTGACAAACTCAGCAGCCTTGATACCTGCCATTTTCTTCAGATTTTCCACTCAAACACCTCCATTAAAGAGCTACTTTTATTATAACATGTATCCGTTTTTATTTCATGGATACACTGGAAAAACCCGAACATTTTTATTTCGGGTTTTGATGTCCTATTTAACCATATCAGGATCGTAGTCATAGAATCCTGTATCAAGGAAACGGTTTTTAGGGTGAAGTTTACGAACTTCTTCATCCAGCAAGAAAGCTTGGTCATGGCTAAAGTTGCCCTCTTGAATCAAACTGCGCGCTTGGATAAAGAGTTTTGCAATCTCAACAAAGTTCTGACCTGGAGTGTATAGCCCTTCTAGTTTCCAGTGAGTGAAACCATGCTCCACCAATTCTGTCAATTTGGTCATCAAATCAAGGTCATTGTTGGCAAAGATGTGGGTCCCATGATTGTCTTCAAAAATGGAATAGTGGCTCTCTGGGTCACTCGGCTCAGCCAAGAAAAGGTCACGCTTGCGAGTCTTTTCATCATCGATATGCGTAAAGTTATAGTAGTTTTGCAAGAGAGGACGCTTAGAATGGTGAATAACACTAGCTCCATAAACCAACACTTCAGCAGGAATTTCCAAAATCTCTGGCATTTTGAAGAGTTCAGCAGATGGAATTTCACGCGCCAAAACAGCCTCAGATGCGCCAGCTTTTTGTCCCCAGAAGTTTATCTGACGACTGCTAGTTACCATAGTCGAAGCATCGTAGATAGTCTTAAAGGAATAACCATCGCGGTTGACTACGTAAAAGACACCTGCATCCCCAATCGTAATGTAGTCTGTCTTGATTTCTTCCAAGAAGTCTAAGAAGGTCTTGATACGATCCATCATATCTTGGTGCATGAGGGCGTTGACCGCAACAATCAATTCCTTATCAGCATCATGAACCATCTTTGCAATTTCACGCAATTGGTCATGACTAAAGGTTGTTGGCAGACGAAGGCCAAAATCTTTCTCACCGACATAGATCCGGTCTACGCCAACTTCGAGCAGTTGTTTAACTTGTTCAATACTTTCAGCAGTTGCTGTAATGATAATCTTTTCCATAAGAAAAATTATACCATATTTCTGGAAAATCAGCTATTCTTTAAAAATGAAAAGGGACTTTATTCTTTTTGTAACCTTTCTGTAATAATTCTCTGCTGAAAAAATGATAAAATAGGTATGTACTGTTAAGGAGAGAATAATGCCCGTAAGAAAATTACAATCCTATGAGGTAGACAATCAAGAAGAATTAAGCCAGCAGGTTCCTCGCTATCAAGATTATACACCTGAAGCGCAATCTGATGCCAATCTCAAGGAAATCCTATTTTTTGTTAATATCGCTGTTTTTTGTATCTGTATTGCTATCTTTAGTTTTATCTTTTTAGCATTAAAATTATCAACTGCTCTTGCCTTTACCGCAGCAATCGGAGCCAGCTTACTTGTCTTAAAAGTTCAACGATGTATTATCAAGCGAAAACGTAGAAGATAAATCCAAAATATCGCCCCAGCTGGAGCGATATTTTTATTTTTTCTTTTTAGATGGTGTGTGGATGGCAATCTTCACTTCAAAGACTGTTCCTTTCGGTTTATTATCTTTAACAGTAATGGTTCCTTTTAGGGCATCTACAATTTGCTTGGCTAGGGATAAACCTAAACCAAAACCACCTTTTTGACGGGTTCTAGCCTTATCAACTCGATAAAATCTATCAAAAATTTTCTTCTTATCTTCTGCTGAAATACCGACTCCATTGTCAGAAACTAACAAATAAAGATTACGATCAGTCGCTGAAATCATAAAATCAATTTCACCATCCTCCTCAGTATATTTGATAGCATTATCAAATAGGATGGTCATCAGTTGTTTCAAAAGAAGTTGATCTGTGACAATTGTTCGATGGATACGATTTTCAAAACGGAAGACACGGTCATTTTCCGAAGCAATCATCTCATAGTTTGTGAAAGTCGTATTGAAAAAGCTAGTTGGAACTTCTGCAAGTTCCGGCTTAATCCCATCATCTCTACGAGCTAAATTCAACAAGTTCGTCGTCAAAAAACGCATATTTCGAACTTCTTCCAAACTAGACGCAATACTTTCGCTCACATCCATAATGGTTGCTTCTGGCTTACGAAAAAGGGTCTCTAAACGATTTTGCAAAACTGCAAGAGGAGTTCGTAACTCATGACTGGCATTTTCCACAAAGGACTGTTGCTTCTGCATACTTTCAAGTAAAGGACGAACACTGACCCTAGCTAGATAGAGACTGGCAAGTAAAGACAAAATCCAGAAACTTGCCATCACGACCACAATCAATTTCTCGTGCTTTTGACTGGCCTGCTCCAACTGACTGGTATTTATCAAGACAGCCGCATACTTGATATTGGTTGAAACCGAACTAATATTCGTTTCCATCAAAATCATGCGATAGATTTCTTCCTGTCCATAGCTATTAAAAACCTGTATCTGATAGATATGACCTAGTTCTTTCTTTTCTAACTTAATCTTATCCAATCCCAGAAATCGGTTTCCAGAAAGGAGTTGGGTAAAATTCTTATCAAAGAGAATGACTTCTGTGTTAGAACTGACATTGGGTTTTATCTCCGTCTTGCTAGCATCTGTAGCGGCATTCTCTAAATCTTTAATCTCTTCTGTTGCCCTATTTACTGCAAGCTGAATAACTGCCTGAGGATTGTTACTCAAGCCATGGAGCGTATCATCCACCGAAGTATAGAGACTCGAATGCATGACCTGCAAAATAATCAGAGTCATGGTAGAGAAAATCAGGGTGAAGACACCAAAGTTGCGGATAAAGTAACTAAAGTCATCCGCATACCATGTTTTTTTTAGTTTACTGAACATCTTTTAAAATATACCCAACACTACGCAAGGTTTGCAAATTCTCTGCAAAAGTGGTTCCTTTTAATTTCTTACGGACTTTTGAAACATAGACTTCGACAACCGAAATCGTTGTATCACTATCAAATCCCCATAGACGGTCAAAAATCTGAGTCTTGGGCAAAATAACATTTTGATTTTGAAGGAAATAGACTAATAAATCAAACTCTTTCCCCAGCAATTCGACGGGAGTATCTTCAACCTTAACGGTATTGGTTGACAAATTAACCACGATATTTCCATAAGTCAAGGTGTTTTCATTAAACTTACCTGAACGTTTGAGAAGGGCTTGAATCCGCATTTTGAGTTCTTCTAGGTAGAAAGGTTTAGTCAGATAATCATCTGCTCCCAATTCAAATCCGTGTCCCTTGTCATCCAAACTTTCCTTGGCAGTCATGATCAGAACTGGAGTCGTAATTCCCTTTTCACGCAATTCTTTCAATACTTGGAAGCCATTTTTTTCAGGTAACATCAAATCAAGCAAAATCAAATCATAGACGCCACTCTCAGCTTCGTAGAGACCTTCTTCTCCATCAAATACCTGCATGACATCCGCAAAATCGTCTAAAAAGTCAAATACTGAATTTGACAGGCCTAGGTCATCCTCAACCAATAAGATTTTTATCATGAGAAACTCCTCCTTATTAAAACCATTATACCAAATTTGCCTTAAAAAAAACTCAACTCTCTGCATTTTACATGAGATAGCTGAGTTTTCTTTTCATTTAGTCTTAATTATTTAGTTCCATATTGAAGAACAACTGCTTCGACTGCAGCTTTTTCACGGTTAATCAAGTCAACACGCGCTGCAATTTCCTTGATTCCCATACCGATGTTACGGCTAAGCGCAAGGTCAGAAAGTTGCGGTTCAAAGAATTCCTTGTACTCTGCCAAGCGTTGCTGAGTCTTAAATACGTGAGCAGGAAGGATAACAAAGCTATCAAAGCTCATATCTCCTCCAAGGGCTGCCTTAATCCAAGCCCAGTTTTCACGCGCCCAAGACCATGCTGTTTCCTGAGTTGCTTGATGGCTTAAGAACTGGAAGTACCAAGCAGACAAGTCTTGTGGTTTGACCACAAATTTGTCCTTCCAAGAAGCAATCAAGTTTTGGATATTATCCGCATCTGTACTGTATGCAAGAGCAGCTGCCAACTGGCGTTTAAAGACAGCATCTGTTGCGTGAGTGTAAGTATCAAGATAAAGTGCTAACAAGTCTTTAGTCTCATGATGTTTCATCTCATTGATCAGAACTTGTGAGCGAATAGCTGCTGGAAGTCCTGCAAGATTCTCCTTGTGAGCCGCGAAGATTTGGCTAGCGACTTGACTAGCTTCTGCATCATTTGAGCGAATCATCATAGAAACAGCCAACTGACGAACCAACTCATCCTCATCTGATTCGCCATCTTTAGCTTCAAAACCAAGACGGTCATAGTTGTGACGAGCCAATTTAGCAACCAAGGCTTTGAAGGCTCTTTCAGCTTCTGTTCCTTCATCTATAAAGCGCTCAAGAGCAGATATTACTTGAGAAACAGCTGAAACGACAAGGTAAGATTCTTCTTTAGCGAGTTTATCAAGTACTGGAAGCAAGTCTGCATAAGAAATGTGCCCTGCTTCAGCAAGCAAGCGACGTTCTTGGACGATTTGCAGTTTACTTGTATTATCAAGCTCAACTAGGTCAGCAAGAATAGCATCTAGCAAGTCTCCTTGATAGTCTGTAATGTAGTGAGCTGTATTTTCAGTATTGAGACGAAGAGCTCCTTCATTTTCAGCAAGAAGGGCTGCGTAGCTAGGGATTTCGATGCTTTCAGTTTCGAGTGTATCAGGCAAGCCTTTCCAGTTGCTGTTTAGTGGCACAACCCAGAGACGGTTCTTGTCTTCGTGCTCACCGATAAAGAATTGTTTTTGTGAAATCTTCAAGACATCATTTTCAACTTTGACAGTGAGAACTGGATAACCAGGTTGTTCCAACCAAGAATCCATAAAGGCTGCAACATCACGACCTGATGCTTGACCAAGAGCATTCCAAAGGTCACGACCAATTGTATTGCTGTATTGGTGTTTTTCAAAGTAAGCATGCAAACCTTTGGCAAAATCGGCATCACCTAGCCAACGACGAAGCATATGCATGAGGCGACTTCCTTTGGCATAGACTATAGCTCCGTCAAAGAGCGTATTGATTTCATCTGGATGTTTAACTTCGACGTGAACAGATTGAACACCATCAGTCGCATCACGTTTCAAGGCAGACGGAACACCACCTGTTTGGAAATCTTCAAAGATATTCCAGCTTGGTTCAATAGCATCCACACAGACGTACTCCATCATGTTGGCAAAGCTTTCATTGAGCCAAAGGTCATCCCACCATTTCATAGTAACGAGGTTCCCAAACCATTGGTGAGCCAATTCATGGGCCACAACTAGGGCAACTTGTTGACGGCTAGCAAATGTTGAGTTCTCATCTACAACCAAGTAAACTTCACGGTAGGTCACAAGACCCCAGTTTTCCATAGCACCAGCTGAGAAGTCAGGAAGGGCAATGTGGAGAGATTGAGGGATTGGGTACTTAACTCCATAGTAATCTTCGTAAAACTCGATAGAGCGAACAGCGATATCCAGTGAGAAATCAAGGTTTGATAGTGGATGAGCTTTGGTTGAGTAGACACCTACGAGAGTACCGTTTTTAGTTTTAGCCGTCACACCTTGCAAATCACCCGCAACAAAGGCTAACAAGTAAGAAGACATGCGAGGTGTTGTTTCAAACTTCCAGATACCTGTTTCCTTACGGTTTTCAACTTCGATCTCTGCCATGTTTGACAAGGCCAATTCACCTTCTGCTTGGTCAAAACGTAGAGAGAGGTCAAAAGTTGCTTTGGCTTCTGGCTCATCCACACATGGGAAGGCTTCGCGCGCAAAATGGCTCTCGAACTGAGTAGACAAGACTTCCTTCTTGACACCATCAACTGTGTAATAAGAAGGATAAATCCCTGTCATGTTGTCTGTGATTTTTCCTGAGAAAGCGATAACCACTTCAACTTGACCTGCTTCAGCAAGTTCAATATGAAGGGCTTCATTGTCATGGTCAACTGTAAATGGGCGAGCTTGACCAGCAACTTCTACAGTGGCGATTTCCAAGTCTTTTTGGTGGAGGGAAATGCGGTCACTCTGTGCTTGACCACTAATAGTCACCTTTCCTGAAAAAGTCTTGGTCTCACGACTCAAGTCTAAAAACAAATCATAATGTTCAGGAACAAATTGCTTAATAAAATGTTCAACTGCTTGCATAGTTTTCTCCTATTCTAAGTTTAAGAGCTGCTACTCTTCTTCAAACAAACTTATTATATCATGTTTTGCTTGAGAAAAAAGGATTGGACGGTGATTTCCAAAACTTTCTTCCCTCTAACAGTCTACAGTGGGTAGACCTTGCGAAATTCTTCTAAAACAACCTTGCTGTCAGGTGTAAAAGTCAGTCCTGCTTCTCTCAGCCACTCGGCGAAACAATCCTCATGAACCTGACGCCAATAGGCTAGGGATTTGTCACCTTCCCCTTCCTTAAAGGCATGTTGAGCAGAAACTTGATTGAAGAGCTGGACAGAAACCTTTGTAATTTCAACAATACAGACAGCCTGATTTTGACTATCTAAAATGACATCAAAAGTTCCTTCTTGAGGAAGAGACTCGGCTTCTAGTGCATAGAGGTCGTAGGCTGATGCTGTTGCAGTCTTTTCGCCTCTTAAAACCAAATCTGCTAAAAGATCTGGTTCCACTCCAAAAGCCCAAGCATCGATTTCATCTCCTATAGAGGGGTTGATTTTCTTATATGCATTCCACATTTCCTGCGGTGTCATTGGTGCTCCTTTTTATTAACTTTATTCTCCCTACTTCAAAGACCAGCCACCATCTATTGTCAGAATTTGTCCTTGCATGGCACTCGCTTTCCCACTTGCTAAGAAAAGGCTAATCTCTGCTATTTCTTCTGGCTCAATCCAGCGCTTGATTGGTGTTTCACTAGCAACCCAGTCAGCCAATCCACCTGGCTCAAAATCTGCAGCGGTCATAGCTGTCTTGACTGCTCCTGGAGCGATACCAAAGACCTGAATCCCAGCTTCAGCATAGTCTAGAGCCAACTGCTTGGTAAAGCCAGCCAAGGCGTGCTTAGAGGAAGTATAGGCGTGTCCACCGCCACCTGCTAGGCTAGAAGCGATGGAGCACATATTGATAAGGATTCCTTTTTTATTCTCCAACATTTGAGTCAAATAATACCGAGTCAACTCAACTGGAGTCACGTAGTTAATTTCAAAAATCTCTTGAATTTCCTGCGCTGATTGTTCCAATAGGGGTTTATAATCATCCAAAACTCCAGCAGTATTGCACAAAACATCAACCTGAGGACACCAGTCAAAAATAGGCTCCAAGTCCAAGGTCAAATCTCTCTGTAAAAAGTGAAAATCACCCTCTAAGAGTGGATTTTCACCTTGGTCCACTCCATAAACTTGATAGCCCTTCTCTAAAAAGAAGCGAGCTTGAGCCAGACCAATCCCTGAACTTACTCCCGTAATCAATACACGTCTAGTCATGCACTTCTACCCAATCCGTCGCTAAAACATCACAAGGAGTTGGGCTCCACATAGAAAAACCTTCTCCTTCGCCAGAAACGTTGATTAGGAAATAGGGCGTCACTTCAAGTGCAATCCCGTTTTGTTCAATAGTATCAAAGAGTTGGACATAGTTTTCAGCGCCTCCCCAACCAGTTCGTACATATTTTTTCTTAGCCTTTAACCCAGGCAGCATTTCTTCAAATGTCATGGTTTTCTCCTTTTATATCGATAAATCTTCACTTCATTATAGCAGAAAACCGCTTTGCAACGGCTTTTTGACTGTGATTTATTTACATCTGCTTCTACTTACGGCAAATTATTCCCTGCAGCAAGATAAATTTCATACCATTCTTTTCTTGTTAAGCTAAAGCTTGCCGCTTGGCTAACTTCTCTCAAGTGCTTAGGATTTGTGGTACCTACAACTGCCTGCATTTTTGCTGGGTAACGCAATATCCAAGAAATGGCAATAGTTGAAGAGGTTACTCCATATTTAATAGCTAAACGATCAAGTACTTGATTTAAAGCTTGAAATTTCTCATTTCCAACAAAATTCCCTTTAAAATACCCGAATTGTAAGACAGACCATGCTTGAATGACCACATCGTGTAATTTGCAATATTCAAAAATGCTGCCATCTCGCATAGCTGCTTGATTATCTTCCATATTAACATGAAAACCTGATTCGAATCCTGGAGTAAAAGCCGCACTCAATTGTAGCTGATTAACAGCTAACGGCTGCTTGACATCTTTTTTAAGCAACTCCATCATCATAGGATTTTGATTAGAAACTCCAAAATCTCGGACCTTACCTTGTTTATAAAGGAGATCAAAGGCTTCTGCTACTTGGTCAGATTCCATCAAAGCATCTGGTCGATGAAGGAGCAAGCTATCTAGATGATCTATCTTCAATCTTTGCAAAATTCCGTCAACTGATTTTATAATATAGTCCTTAGAAAAATCAAAATAGGTAAATTCTTCAATGCGAATGCCGCATTTGGACTGAATCCACATCTTTTCTCTTAAATCTGGACGATTTTTTAGGACAAGACCTAACAGTTCTTAACAACGACCACGACCATAAATATCAGCCAAGTCAAAAGCATTGATTCCAACAGACAGTGCTGTTTCTACAAGCTCTTCAACTTCTTTTACAGACTTATTTTCTATTCTCATCATTCCGAGAACAATTTCTGATAATTCTTTGTCATCTTGACCAAGAGTTATGTATCTCATCAAATTTTTCTCCTTTGATTCTACATTCTTCAATTAATTATAACAAAAAACCGCTTTTCAACGGCTTTTTGACTATATTTCATTCCATTTTATCTTCTTAAACCCACGGAACAAGACAAAGATTCCAATAAAGAGGACAGCTAAAGGAATAGCTTTTGTAAGAAAAACATTTGAAATTCCCATCCACTCATAGTAACGGAGCAGAGAACCTACAATAAGATGGGCAACAATCATACTGTTAAAGGGACGAAAAAACTCTTCTTTCCAATTCCAAATACTGATGACTAGAGAAAGTGTAAAGATAGATAAACTATCCCAGGGAGCAGGAAGATAAAAGGCTCCTTCTTGTATGAAACTTCCCATTCCTCCATATCCTAGAACGACTAGCAGAACAAGAATTCCAACGACAATATAAGTGCCAATTTTCATCTTAGGAGAATCTTGGACTAGCCCCCAACGTAAGATTGTGGCCACAAGTCCAAATCCAATCAGAAAAAGAAGAAGTTGCCCTAAAAAAGTAAGCAAATTGACTGTTAAGAGAGGACCTTTAGAAAAATCACTTAGTAGTTGATAATAACGTAATACCGCTAGGACAAGAATTGGCGTCAAAAGGGACTCCTTGATAGAACTGCGAGGTGCTTCCTTAAGCATCTCTTTCATTAATTTTTTAGGATTCTTACCTAGATACTCCTCTGCACTCATGCCATCTCGTTCTGCTTCGGAGAAATCTAACATCATCAAATAAATCTGCTCTCTGAGATAGTCCTCATCATAGAGAAATCCAGCAAGATTAAAACTATCCCACAGTTCCTCAAAATACTGCTGATTCTCCTCAGAAAATTCATGCAACAAAGCGCTTGTTTCTTCATAATACTTCATTTTCTTCATGGTTTAACCCCCATTCTTAATTCCTTCTACTTTTTGACTCAAATCGTCCCATTGTTGCCAAAAGACCGAAACACGCTCTTCTCCTTCTTTCGTTAACGAAAAATACTTCCGATCTGGACCATCTGGCGACGGGCGCATATCGCCTCTTATCCATTGATTTTTTTCTAACTTTTGCAACAAAGGATAAATAGTTCCTGGAACTATAGTGTCAAATCCAGCCTCTCGTAGAGTCTGAACCAACTCATAACCATACCGCTCTTTTTGACCAATCATATCCAAGACACAACCTTCAAGAACACCTTTTAATAGTTGAGTTTCTTTCATCCCTTCTCCCTTCTAATCTATTTGGTAATACCTACTAGTGACTTCATCTATAATATACCACTTTCACACTAGTTTGTAAAGCATAATAGTTAAATAAAAAAACGACAACCACTTTTCAGCAGTTATCGTTGCTTATCTTTTAATCTTTTCCACCAAGTCGACTGTTAATATTCATCATGATACTAGCTATTTTTTCACCCCAGTACGGATCTGATGCATAGCGTACATTCATTCCTGTCGCTTTATTTCCAAGATGATCTCTTCCACGGTCAATATAGTTCTCACGAATCCACTTGGCCGCACCAAGAATTCCTTTGTCTACATCATCAAATTTCTTAGCTGAATCATAGGGACTGGTATCGTAAGCAGCTATACCGAAGAAGTTATTTTTATCATTAGCAATTTGGCTACGTCCCCAAGCACTTTCTAGCGCACTGTGAGCCATTAAATAGAGAGCATTGACACCATAACGTTTTTCAGCTTCTTTAAAAATTGCTCCTTTACCAGCAAGACGGCTGTTTCGGATATTCATCATCGAATAAACTCTATTTAATTCATCCGCACTATAGTTGGTTGGTTCAGTTAAATTCTTGAAAAGGAAACGATTTTTGATAGTAAACCCATCGAAATGTTCTCCATCCTTTGAATAATACTTCTTACCAATTTTCATAGCTGAAGTATGTGGAGCTACCCGTATACTAGTGTATGGAGAAAGTTCATGGTATAGGAATCTTCCATCTGTAGTATAGTGAGGAATAAACTCACTTCCTTCATCAACTAAAGCCAAATCACTTTGATTCATATAACCGGACAAGCCTGATATTGAAACAGCTAGACGACTACCCTTGCTTTTAGAGCCATCATAGGTCACAATACTTCCCTGATTGACATAGCTCAAAATATCTCCTGATTCGCTATAAATATAGGCTGTGATTGGTTTAACCTTAAAATATTTTGGACTTTGAATCCACTTTCCATTACTCTGGAAGAAATACTCCTTATTTTTAATATTAAAACTACCAGTAACATAGCTTCCATCTTCTTTCAGGTAGTACCATGCATTGTAGTTAGGATCAAAAATCCATTCATTCTTGGCCATATAACCACCAGATTTGAGGTAATAAGCACCAATCCATTCACGTGAAGCATAAGCACCACCTGATTTTAGGTAAAACCAGCTATTATAAGATTTATCAAAAATCCATTCTTTTTCAGCCATTGCTCCACTATTCTTTAGATAGTAAGCATCTTTCCACTGATTACTAGCCATCACACCATCACTGTTAAAATAGTACCATGTGCCCTTAATCTTTTCCCATTTATTACGAAGGATTTTTCCTGAATCTGTAGCATAATACCATTTATCAGTAATCTTCACCCAAGCATTCTGAGCCATTGCTCCACTATTTTTTAGATAGTAATCATCTTTCCACTGATTACTAGCCATCACACCATCACTGTTAAAATAGTACCATGTGCCCTTAATCTTTTCCCATTTA